>CAJOME010000008.1 GCA_905235585.1 uncultured Lachnospiraceae bacterium
ATGGCCGGATCGGATGAAGGCAAGAAAGACGATCCCTTTATGGAGGGGATGGAGAAGGTATACAAACAGCTGATGGATGAGCTGGGAAAGCTTGGAGTAAAGCCGATAGAGGCTCTCGGTGCAGACTTTGATCCGAATATCCACAACGCAGTGATGCAGGAGGAGACTGAGGAATATGAGTCGGGTAAGATATGTAAGGAGCTGCAGAAGGGATATATGCTCAACGACTCGGTAGTAAGGCACAGTATGGTGTCGGTGGCACAGTAGTGTAACGAAGCGATTCGTAAACGATAAATCAAAATTCAGGAGGAAAAAGCTATGAGTAAGATAATAGGTATCGATCTGGGAACAACCAATTCATGCGTGGCAGTCATGGAGGGCGGCAAGCCAACCGTCATAAACAACGTTGAGGGAATGAGAACCACACCTTCGATAGTAGCATTTACCAATAATGGCGAGAGACTGGTGGGAGAGCCTGCAAAGAGACAGGCGGTGACCAATGCCGACAGGACCATATCCTCGATAAAAAGAGACATGGGCACAGATCGCGGGCGCACGATCGATGATAAGAAGTATTCGCCGCAGCAGATATCCGCTATGATCCTTTCAAAGCTCAAGGCAGATGCGGAGAGCTATCTGGGAGAGACGGTCACCGAGGCAGTCATCACGGTTCCCGCATATTTCAATGATGCCCAGAGACAGGCAACCAAAGATGCCGGCAAGATAGCGGGGCTTGATGTAAAGCGTATCATAAATGAGCCTACGGCAGCGGCACTCGCATACGGTCTTGACAATGAGAAGGAGCAGAAGATACTCGTATACGATCTCGGAGGCGGTACCTTTGATGTATCCATCATCGAGATAGGAGACGGAGTCATCGAAGTACTTTCGACAAACGGAGATACTCATCTCGGCGGTGATGATATCGATAATGTGATATCACAGTATATGGTAGATGATTTCAGGAACAAAGAGGGCATCGATCTGTCCGGCGACAAGATGGCGATGCAGCGTATAAAGGAAGCGGCTGAGAAAGCCAAGAAGGAGCTTTCAAGTGCTACCACGACAAATATCAATCTGCCTTTCATCACTGCTACGGCTGACGGTCCCAAGCACTTTGACATGAATCTTACCAGAGCGAAGTTTGAGGAGCTGATACATGATATAGTGGAGAAGACGGCTCTTCCCGTACAGAATGCCATGAAGGATGCCGGGCTGAACAACTCTGATCTCGGCAAGGTATTGCTTGTAGGCGGCTCCACACGTATACCCTGCGTACAGGATAAAGTAAAGCAGCTCACAGGACAGGAGCCCTCCAAGACGCTCAATCCTGATGAGTGTGTGGCTATAGGCGCTTCCATCCAGGGTGGTAAGCTTGCCGGAGATGCAGGTGCGGGAGATGTGCTTCTTCTCGATGTTACGCCGCTTTCTCTGTCAATAGAGACAATGGGCGGCATAGCTACCAGACTGATAGAGAGAAATACTACCATACCTACAAAGAAGAGTCAGGTGTTCTCTACTGCTGCCGACAACCAGACCGCGGTAGATATCAATGTACTTCAGGGTGAGAGACAGTTTGCGAAGGATAATAAGAGCCTCGGTCAGTTCAGGCTTGACGGTATACCTCCGGCAAGGAGAGGCATGCCTCAGATAGAGGTCACATTTGACATAGATGCCAACGGTATCGTCAATGTTTCCGCAAAGGATCTCGGCACCGGAAAGGAACAGCACATTACGATCACAGGCGGATCGAGTATGTCCGATGACGAGATCGACAGAGCCGTAAAGGATGCCGAGCAGTATGAGGCGCAGGATAAGAAGCGTAAGGAAGCCATTGATACCAAAAACGATGCGGACTCATTCGCATTCCAGACGGAAAATGCCATCAATGAGGTAGGGGACAAGCTGGATGCTTCGGCAAAGAGCGAGGTAGAGGCAGACCTTAAGGCACTCAAGGATATACTGGCAAAGCATGCTGATGCGCAGGAGCTGTCCGATAGTGATGTGGATGAGATCAAGGCTGCAAAGAGCAAGCTTGAGACTTCCGCACAAAAGGTATTCTCGGCTATGTACGAGAATATGCAGCAGGCACAGGCAGGAGCGCAGGGAGGCCCCGCACCTGATATGGGCAATATGGGAGGCGGAGCAGCAGACAGCGGCGCAGCATCTTCGGATGACGCAGGTCCCGATGTAGTGGATGCCGACTACCGTGAGGTATGATATACCGATAGGACAGAAGACCTTTGACATACTGCGCAAAGCTGCGCAGTATGTCTTGTCGTATAAATAAAGATTTTGGAGAGCTGACATGGCAGAGCAGAAAAGAGATTATTATGAGGTACTCGGAGTCGACAAAGGAGCCGATGAAGATACTCTGAAAAAAGCATACAGAAAGCTGGCAAAGAAGTATCATCCGGATGCAAATCCCGGGGATAAGGCTGCCGAAGCAAAGTTCAAAGAGGCTTCCGAAGCATATGCCGTACTTTCGGATCCCGACAAGCGCCGTCAGTATGATCAGTTCGGTCATGCCGCATTTGACGGACCGGGTGGCGGTTCAGGAGGATTCGGAGGGTTTGGAGATTTCAGCTCCATGGACTTCAGCGATATGTTCGGAGATATATTCGGGGATATTTTCGGCGGTGGCAGGAGCAGGGCAAGCCGTACAGGTCCCAGAAAGGGTGCCAATCTCCGTACCGCTGTCCGCATAACATTCGAAGAAGCGGTTTTCGGATGCGAAAAGGACATAGACCTTACCCTTAAGGATGAATGTCCCAAATGTAAAGGCACCGGATGCAAGCCCGGTACAAGCAAGACCACATGTTCAAAGTGCGGTGGTAAGGGACAGATAGTCTTTACACAGCAGTCTCTCTTCGGAACCGTTCAGAATGTACAGACCTGTCCTGACTGTCAGGGATCGGGCCAGGTGATCAGGGAGAAGTGTACCGATTGCTACGGTACAGGCTATATCGCATCGAAGAAAAAGATAAAGGTGACTATACCTGCAGGTATAGATAACGGCCAGGCGGTGCGTATAAGAGACAAGGGAGAGCCGGGTACTAACGGAGGACCCAGAGGAGACCTGCTGGTGGAGGTAGATGTTGCGAGGCATCCGATATTCCAGCGCAGGGATATGGATATCTATTCCACGGCACCCATATCCTATGCGCAGGCAGCCCTCGGCGGAGATGTGATGATAGATACTGTAGACGGTAAAGTGGTATATAATGTTAAGGCAGGCACCCAGACTGATACCAGAGTCCGTCTCAAGGGCAAGGGCGTACCGTCTTTGAGAAACTCAAATACCAGAGGCGATCAGTATGTCACGCTGATAGTGCAGGTACCTACCGGTCTGAACAATCAGGCGAAGGAGCTGCTGAAGCAGTTTGATGCGGCAACGGGAGACTCGCTGAACTACGTGGCACGGCATGAAAACGATGCCGCGAAAGAAAACGCCAAGGGCAAAAAGAAAAAAGGAATGTTTAAATAAGAATAATACCTATGTTCAAATCTTTTCTTATAAAGTACGGTGAGATAGGAGTAAAGGGTAAGAATCGGTATATATTCGAGGATGCCCTTATGAAGCAGATCAAATATGCTCTGCGCAGGGTGGAAGGCGAGTATGTCGTCACCAAGGATAAGGGCGGCAGGGTGTTTGTGGAAGTAAAAAGCGAGGATTACGACTATGATTCGGTGACAGATGCGCTGAGACATGTATTCGGGATCATCGCTTTTTGTCCGGTTGTTCATGTCGAAGATACCTCCATAGACAATCTTCGAAAGGAGATAGTGAAATATGTGGGCGAGGTATATGAGGACAGGCATTTTTCCTTTAAGATAAATACCAGAAGAGCTCACAAGTCATATCCGATGACCTCCATGCAGGTGGATGCGTCTCTCGGAGAAGCCGTACTTGAAGCATTTCCTGAAACCCATGTAGACGTACATCATCCTGAGATTGATATCCGGGTGGAGATACGTGATATAGTTCATATTTATTCAAAGGAGATACCCGGAGCAGGAGGGATGCCGCTGGGTACCAACGGCAAGTGTATGCTGCTGCTGTCGGGAGGGATAGACTCCCCTGTGGCGGGATATATGACTGCAAAGCGCGGCGTGATCATCGATGCGGTATACTTTCATGCGCCCCCCTATACATCAGAAAGAGCGAAGCAAAAGGTCATAGATCTTGCGAGGCTTGTTTCAAAGTACACCGGACCCATATATCTCCATATCATTAATTTCACGGATATACAGCTGGCGATATATGATAAATGCCCTCATGATGAGCTGACTATCATTATGAGGCGGTATATGATGCGTATCGCGGAGCATATAGCATCGCAAAATGAATGTCTTGGTCTGATCACCGGGGAGTCGATAGGACAGGTGGCTTCTCAGACATTGCAGTCATTATATGTGACGGATGCGGCAGTAGAAACGATGCCGGTATACAGACCGCTCATAGGGCTGGATAAGCAGGAGATAGTAGATCTGTCAGAAAAGATCGGAACTTATGATACATCCATATTGCCATATGAAGACTGCTGCACCATATTCGTGGCTAAGCACCCTGTGACGAAGCCAAAACGCGAGGTAATAGAGAGATCCGAGCATGCTCTTGACAGTGTCATAGACGGACTTCTTGAGGAGGCATATGCGTCAGATGAGCTCATCATCGTCGGAAAGGAATAAGAGAAGACGGGTATTTGCTGTTTCCGCGCTTTTGGGGGCGCTTGTCTTTATATTGATCTACGGTCCATATGTATTAAACCCTTTTTATGATGGCTGGATCTTTAATACCGGAGAAAGAGATCTGATCCAGCATTATGTCGGATTCTGTGCCTATAGATCGAGTCCCTGGCAGTTTCCCATAGGACTGGTGACAACGGCATCTTATCCTAATGACATGTCAGTTATATATACTGATGCGATCCCGCTTTTTGCTTTCGCGGTCAAAATGGTGAGTCCCTTATTGCCCAGGGTATTTCAGTATCTCGGAATATACGGTATGTTATCCATGTCACTGATGGGGGGCTTTGGCGCGCTTATCCTGTACGAGCTGACAGGTAAAGCAGGTATTTCGATAATATCTTCCCTTTTTTATGCATTAAGCTGGACTGTTCTCTACAGGATGTTTTATCATACATCACTCACCTCACAGTGGCTTATACTGATAGCCATATATATATGGATAAGAGTTGATTACAAAGAAAAACCGATCCGGATGATTTTGATGCTTTTCTTTCTGTCATGCATAGCTATGCTGATACATCCATATATCTGGGCTATGTGCGGAGGGATAGTTATCATGAGTCTGGTAGAGCACATGGTGATAGATCGTAAGTATTACCGTGCTTTGATGTACGGCATGATCTATTGTATTACGGGTGGAGCAGTTTTGTACGCGTTCGGAGCTTTAAGCGGTGGTGTGGGAGCGAAGCTGGACGTGGGAAAATACGAAGCGAACCTGAACACTCTGTACAATTCATGTGGATTGGCGATACTTCCGGGATTTCCGACCGCACTGCTCCAGTATGAGGGCTTTGGATATCTGGGTGCGGGTGTGCTGTTTCTCGGCATCTGCGCATTGCTGATCATGATAATACGGCGTAAGCTGCCTCGCATTACGTTTCACAGGGTGATGATGTCTGCTGCAGCGGCATGTTTTATTATATTCAGTATAGTGCCTGAGATTTCATTAAATGACAAGATACTGATAGATTTAAAGCTCGGTAAGGTCGAAGATTATATAGTGGGGATATTCCGTAGTAACGGCAGATTTATCTGGCCTGTATGTTTTCTGCTTTTGACGGCAGTTCTTGTATATGTGATACGCTGCCTGGATGGCAAAAGATTACTGCTGCTGATCATATTCAGTCTGATCCTTCAGATAACGGATATGATACCGTTTCTGACAACCCGGCATGAGCTTTTTTCAAGAGCAGATTATAAATATACCGGATGGTTGGAAGAAAAAAAAGAAATAAAGGATGTTATAGACAAGTATGATCACATCGTCATGGATATAGATGATGGGGAGATAGATCAGGATCTGACATATTTTGCGTACCTGCACGGTATGACGACAAACGATTTTTACTATGCCAGACCGATCGGGCACAAGGTGCAGGGCACCCTCGAGGCTCTGAGAGAGGATATGAAAAAGGGAAAGTATGATGACAGCTTACTATATGTACTGAGCAGTGACAGCCTACCCCTGTACAGGGATCTGGAGCTGCATTTTTATGAGGTGGACGGAAGATACATAGCGTCGCATCAGCCCATCCCCGGGCTGGACGGATATCGGAAATAAAAAAGGACAAATGCCTGAAAATGACATTTGTCCCTCCAATACATTTGATAAAAAACCTTGTCCGGGCTCAAACTGTGTAAGGCTCAAGCACCTTCATCACATCATCAATGTTGTCCTCTGCATGGATATTCAGATCGATGGGCTTTGAAAGATCCAGACTGAAGATTCCCATGATCGACTTGGCATCTATGACATATCTGCCCGAAACAAGATCAAAATCATAATCGAACTTTGTGATGTCGTTAACGAATGACTTTACCTTGTCGATTGAATTCAGTGAAATCTGTACTGTTTTCATATAAAAACCTCCTAAATTTTCTGAAACCGCTTACTTGTGCCGTTTTCGCTGCACGTGTATTATAATAAAGTCGCCTAAAATAAAAGTCAATCATAAAAGATAACGAAAAAACTTGTAAAATATGGTTAAAACGGTTGCATTTCACAATCTGGGATGTAAGGTCAATTCGTACGAAACGGAAAAAATGATCAGGGATCTCAGTGAAAACGGATACAAAGTTGTGCCATTTGATCAAAGAGCAGATATCTATATCATTAATACCTGTTCGGTAACAAATATAGCAGACAGAAAGTCCAGACAGATGATACACAGGGCAAAGACCGTAAACCCCGATGCGCTGATCGTGGCGGCAGGATGCTATGTGAATACACACGGAAGATCCGTGGTAGAGGCAGAGGGAGTAGACCTGTGTGTGCTCAACGAGGAAAAAAAAGAGATCGGCTCTATCATAGAGCGCTACTGCAGAGAGAATGATCTGCCGGATATGAAGGCTATGTCCGACCCGGGCAGCGGCAGTCTTAACCCGTCTCTGCACACGAGGAGCTTCTTAAAGGTTCAGGACGGATGCGATGCGTTTTGTTCTTACTGTATCATACCGTATGCCAGAGGCAGGATCAGCTCCAGACGGATCAAAGACGTGGTGGAAGAGGTAAGAGGACTTACGGCAGATGGATACTCGGAGTTTGTGCTGACGGGTATACATGTATCTTCTTACGGAAAAGACCGTCCCGAGGACGGAGAGACTCTGACAGATCTCATAAAGTCAATATCGGATACTGACGGAGTAAAGCGGATAAGACTCAGTTCATTGGAGCCGAGGATCATCACAGACGGCTTTGCCGATGAGCTGTCACATATCCCACAGCTGTGCCCGCACTTTCATCTGAGTCTTCAATCCGGATCGGACAGCGTGCTGAAGAGAATGAACCGGCATTATACGACGGAGGAGTATTATGCCGGAGTAGAGCTCTTAAGGAAGTATTTTGAGGATCCGGCTCTTACCACAGATATCATAGCGGGATTTCCGGGCGAGACCGGGGGAGAGTTTGATGAAACAGTGGATTTTGTAAACAGAGTAGGGTTTTACGAAACGCATATATTTAAGTATTCCAGAAGGAAGGGCACTGCGGCGGACAGGATGCCGGGACAGCATACAGAGACCGTCAAGCATGAAAGGTCACAGATATTATCGGAGCTGAACAGGAAAAACAAAAGGATATTTGAGGACAGGCATATAAAAAGCGGAAAGATAAAAGAGCTGCTGCTTGAAGACATTGAAAGAATAGACGGCAGAGAGTATATCTCAGGGTATACGAGAGAGTATATCAAGGCATATGTCGAGATCGGCAGAGGGCATGCAGGCGATATAGTGACAGGACAGATCATAAGGAACGGAAACGGAGATATAATACTTACATGATGGAATGCTATCTGGACAATTCAGCGACTACCAAAGTAGATAAAGAGGTGGCGGCGCTTATAAACAGGATCATGCTGGAGGACTACGGCAATCCGTCGAGTCTTCACAGCAAAGGCTTCGAGGCGGAGAAGTATCTCCGTGAAGCAAAAAAGACCTTTGCAGATCTGCTCAGATGCAAAGAAAGCGAGATATTCTTTACATCCGGAGGTACCGAATCGGACAATCTTGCTCTCATAGGCACATTTCTGGCAAATAAACGCAGGGGTAACCATATTATCACGACTGCGATAGAGCATCCCGCCGTGTCTCAGACGGCAGCCTTTCTTGAGACGATGGGAGCCAGGGTCGATCGTCTGGATGTAGACAGTAAAGGGCATGTGGATCCGGCACAGCTTGGATCACTCCTGCGAGATGATACGATACTGGTCTCCGTAATGCACGTCAATAATGAGATAGGAGCCAAAGAACCCATAAAAGAGCTCGGAGCACTGATACATGACAGACAGCCCGGGTGTCTCTTTCATGTGGATGATGTACAGGGTTTCGGAAAGCTGAGACTTATCCCGAAGGACTGTCATGTCGATATGCTTTCGGTATCCTCCCATAAGATACACGGACCGAAAGGAACCGGACTTTTTTACAAGTCTGACAGGGCGAAGGTGACCCCCACGATCTACGGAGGCGGTCATCAGAGCGGTATGCGCTCAGGTACCGAGAATGTACCCGGTGTAGCAGGATTTGCACTTGCAGCGAAGCTTATAAACGGTGATATGGAGGCAGGCTATGCAAGGATGAGTGCCCTGCATGACATATTTACGGAGGAGCTTACAGGACTGGATGACACGGTGATAAACGGTGGGGATGTGCCGTATATCATCTCGCTTTCCGTAAAGGATGTAAGGGCAGAGGTACTGCTTCACGCACTTGAAGAGAGCGGAGTATATGTCTCGGCAGGCTCTGCCTGCTCTTCCAACAAACCGGCTGTGTCTGCCACACTCAAGGCTGTCGGCGTGGAAAAATGGCAGCTGGAGTCAACTGTGCGCATCTCGCTTTCCGTACATACCACGGAGGACGAGGTAAGGTATGCTGCCGGCAAGATAAAAGAGACCGTTCCGATGCTCAGGAGATTTGTGAGGAGATAATGTATCACTTTTTTGTGTCACCGTCTGATATCCAAGGTCACGATATCTATATAAGGGAGGATTATAATCATATAAAGAATGTGCTCCGGATGAAGCCGGGAGAGGTCATATCGGTCTCCGACGGTGTGAGAAAAGATGAATACCGGTGTCATATAGAGGATTATACGGACACGGAGGTACACTGCAGACTTGATTTCATCAAGGAGGCAGATACGGAGCTGCCTGTCAGAGTCTGCCTTTTTCAGGCACTTGCAAAAGGGGATAAGATGGAATACGTAATACAGAAAGCCGTAGAGCTCGGGGTCACCGAGATCGTCCCCATGGCAACAAAACGCTGCGTGGTAAGACTGGATCAGAAAAGGGCCGCAGCCAGAACGGAGCGCTGGAACACGATAGCAGAGGCAGCTGCGAAGCAGAGCAAAAGACTCATCATACCCGAAGTAAAGGATGTAATGAGCTTCAAGGAAGCGCTTCTTTATTCACAAAAATCGGATGTCCGGATGATCCCGTATGAGCTGGCTGAGGATTTTGGAAGGACACGAGAGATCATAAACGGGATACGTGACGGACAGAGTCTGTCGATCTTTATAGGTCCCGAGGGCGGCTTTGCCGAAGAAGAGATACGTCAGGCGGAGGAAGAAGGTATCTCCCGGATCACTCTGGGACACAGGATACTGCGTACGGAGACAGCAGCCATGGTCGTGCTGTCATGGCTTATATATAAATCGGAGAGATAAGATAAGCGGATCAATATCAGCTGAATATGCTTGGGGAATACGGATCTCCCGGGCTCTTATCATATAGGCTTGATTGCGCAAAGGCAAAATTACCCGGGCAGATACTCTGTCCGGGTTTGCTAATTTCAGGCTCATAGGGTAAAATCTAATGGATTGTGAATATATTCAGAATGGAGACAGCTTATGAAGGATATAGGGAGTACACAGTTTTTTAAGGTAGATACAGAGCCGGAGACCGGAGTGCGGGTGGTGCTGCAGGCGGTATATGAAGCGCTTATGGAAAAGGGCTATAATCCCGTGAACCAGATAGTGGGATACATCATGTCGGGAGACCCTACATATATCACGAGCCATAATAACGCCAGAAGCCTTATCATGAAGGTCGAGAGAGATGAGCTTGTAGAGGAGCTCCTTACGGATTATATAAATACCAAGGGCTGGAACAAGGAGCAATGACGTACGGCCGCATCATGGGACTGGACTACGGCTCAAAGACCGTGGGAGTGGCCGTTACTGACGGACTGGGTCTTACCGCGGTGAGTCTTGAGATCATAAGACGGGAAAGAGAGAATCAGCTGAGACCTACATTCAGGCGGATAGAGGAGCTCATAAAAGAGTACAGTGTGCAGCTCATCGTATTAGGACTGCCTTTGAACATGGACGGTACGGAGAGCAGGAGATCGGGGCTTGCGAGAGCATTCGGCAGCGATCTGGAGAGACGCATGGGGATATCTGTCGTAATGCAGGATGAGAGGCTGACCACGGCAGAGGCGGATGAGATCATAGAGCTTACCGGACAGCACAAAAAGAACAGAAAAGATCATATTGATTCGATGGCTGCTGCGATAATCCTTACGGATTATCTTAATCAGAACATAGAGAGAGTGTAGCTGTTCAGAGCAGCCATACGGGGTTGCTGCGGGTTGCGTGCTAAAACACCATACGAATGAGACAGACAGATGGGTATTTTTTTTACGGACGATAATAATGAGCAGATCGAATACGAGGTCATAGAGACTACCACACTCGGCGGCAATACTTATCTGCTTGTGGCAGACGACGAGGATAATGCGAGGATATTAAAAGAGGTGTTCTCGGGAGAAGATTCCGAGACGGCATCATATACGGAGGATATGACTGACAGTGAATACGATGCCGTAGCGGCAGTCTTTGAAGAGCTGCTCGGAGAATACGATATTATATTGCAATAAACATAGATTCAAGGAGTAATGAGTTTTGAAAAAACCAAATATGGATCAGCCTCATTCGAAGCTGAAGATCATTCCGCTGGGCGGCCTGGAGCAGATCGGCTTGAATATCACAGCCTTCGAATATGAGGATACGATCGTCGTTGTGGACTGTGGACTTGCATTTCCCGACGATGATATGTTCGGCGTAGACCTTTGTATCCCGGACGTGAGCTATCTGGAGGAGAACCGCGACAAGGTAAAGGGCTATGTCATCACGCATGGTCATGAAGACCATATCGGAGCGCTGCCTTATGTATTGCAGAGGGTTAATGCGCCGATATATGCTACCCGGCTTACTGTAGCGCTCATAGATAAAAAGCTGGAAGAGCATAATATGCTGAAGACCGTAAAAAGAAAGGTCATAGCTCACGGACAGTCTATCAATCTGGGACAGTTTCGTATAGAGTTTATCAAGACCAATCACTCTATAGTGGACGCGGCGGCCCTGGCACTTTATACACCCGCGGGGATCGTAGTACACACGGGGGATTTCAAGGTGGACTATACTCCGGTATACGGAGACGCTATAGATCTGCAGCGGTTTGGAGAGATAGGAAAAAAGGGTGTGCTGGCGCTGATGTGTGACTCCACAAACGCGGAGCGCGAGGGCTTTACCAAGTCCGAGGGCACCATAGGAAAGATCTTTGATGATATTTTCGGAGAGCACAGGGAATCAAGGCTCATCATCGCGACATTTGCTTCAAATGTGGACAGGGTGCAGCAGATAATAAATACGGCGCACAGGTACAGCAGGAAAGTAGCAGTCGAGGGGCGCTCCATGGTCAACGTCATAGAGACGGCGACCGAGCTCGGATATATACAGGTGCCCGAGAACACGCTGGTGGATCTGAACGATCTTAGGAATTATCCGGAGGAAAGGACAGTGATCATCACTACCGGCTCTCAGGGTGAGTCTATGGCAGCACTGTCGAGAATGGCGCAGGATATACACAAAAAGGTGACCATACGACCCAGCGATACCATAGTGTTTTCCTCGACACCCATACCCGGCAATGAAAAAGCCGTAGATAAGGTGATAAACGAACTCGAAGCGAGAGGGGCCGAAGTGATATTTCAGGATGTCCATGTATCGGGTCATGCCTGCAGGGAAGAGATAAAGCTGATATATTCACTGGTAAAGCCCAGATATGCACTGCCGATACACGGCGAGATAAGGCACAGACACGCACAGGCACGGATAGCTAAGGAGCTGGGATATGATTCCAAACACATACTGATGCTCCATTCCGGTGATATCCTTGAGATAGCGGATGATGAATCAGAGCCCAAGGTAACGGGTCAGGTGCATACGGGAACCGTATATGTAGATGGGCTTGGAGTAGGAGATGTCGGCTCTGCGGTGCTCCACGACAGACAGCATCTGGCAGAGGATGGAGTAGTGGTGATCGCGCTTGCGATGGAGAGCGGCACCAATCAGGTGCTCTCCGGACCCGATATAGTGTCCAGAGGATTTGTTTATGTGAGGGAATCCGAAGAGCTTCTGGAGGATGCCACAGAGGTACTGGAGGAGACCATAGAGGAGCTTCAGGACAGAAACGTAAATGACTGGGGCAAGATCCGTCAGGCATTAAGAGAGAGGCTTTCCGGCTACATCTGGCAGAAGACCAAGAGGAGACCGATGATCCTCACCGTGATAATGGAGATATAACAATGGTGACTGAAGAGCAGCTTCAGGAGCATATCGACGATTTTGCGGATTTGCTCAGACAGACACAGGAATACAAGGACTATATGCATATGCTGGAGGTGCTTCACCGCAAGCCGGAGCTTTATGACCGGACGATGGAGTTCAGAAGAGACAATTACTTTCTCCAGCATGCCCCCGAGCATGAGGACGTATATGACAGGGTGGCGGAGCTGAGGGCAAGGAATGCCGAGCTGCTCGACACACCGGAGGTGTATGACTTCCTGATGACGGAATGGGCATTTTTTCATATGATGCAGACTTTTTTTGACAAACTGATGACGGAGATAAACTTTTGAGCGCGGCAAGGATAAGAAGCATAATAGGCGGATTATTAAATTTTATCATAAGAGCCTGTATTCTGATCTTCATCATCTCCCTGGTGAAGCAGGTATGTCTGACCGCTTATGATTACGGCTACAGGATCTACTCGGAGCCTCCTATGGCGGAGGGTGACGGTGTAGATATTGTGGTGGACATACCGGTAGGGAGTTCGGTGCTTGACACCGGAAAAATGCTGGTCGAGTACGGACTGATCCGTGATGAGAAGCTCTTTTTCATGCAGGAGCGTTTCTCGGATTACCACGGGAAGCTTGAGCCGGGTATGTATACATTGAATACCTCCATGACGGCAGAAGAGATGATGGCGATAATGTCTCCGTCGGTCTCCGAAGATGAGGCCGGGGAAGATGGATAGCGCCAGGATCTCGGAGTTTATAAGGGGGTACGAACGGGAACCCAATGAGCTTTTGCGCTGTATCAGAGAGGAATGCGAGAGGACGGGAGTACCGCTTGTAAAAAAAGAGACCGCTGCTTTTCTGGGAACGGTGATAGGGCTTCTGCAGCCGCGCAGGGTGCTGGAGCTGGGCACTGCGGCGGGATATTCGTCCATATTTATGATAAGCTGCGGTGCCGGCATAGACCGGATAGATACGATAGAGGACTGGGAGCCGCGTATCCCGGTGGCAGAGAAAAATATAGCCGCATCCGGCGCATCGGATAGGATACACCTTATCACAGGGGATGCATTGGAGGTAATGTCGGATCTCGATGAGCCGTATGATCTGGTATTTATTGACGCGGCAAAGGGGCAGTATCCCGACTATCTCAAAGAGGCCATGAGGCTTACGCGCAGAGGATCTGTCATGATCGCCGACAATATACTGCAGGACGGTGACCTACTTGAGTCCAGATATATAGTAGAAAGACGTGACCGGACTATACATAAAAGGATAAGAGAATTTCTGGATGAGCTCTTTGGGGATGAAAGGCTTTCGACCTCCTTGCTCCCCGTGGGAGACGGAGTCACATTCTCGGTAAGATGTAAATGAAAAAACCTGAGCTTCTTTGTCCTGCAAAGGGACTTGAAGAATTAAAGACCGCGGTTGTCTACGGAGCCGACGCGGTATATGTGGGGGGAGAGGTATTTTCTCTCAGAGCCAAGGCTAAAAACTTCAGCATGGAGGAGCTTTCTGAGGGCATAGCCTTCGCTCATGACAGAGGTGTGAGGATACATGTCGCGGCAAATATCTTTGCTCATGACTATGATCTGGAGGAAGCCCGCAGATATTTCAGAGAGCTTAATGAGCTGAGACCGGATGCGCTTATTATTGCCGATCCGGGAATGTTTACGATAGCAGGAGAGAGCTGTCCCGGCACGGATATCCATATATCCACTCAGGCTAACAGCACTAATTATCTGACCTGCAGATTTTGGGAAAAGCAGGGAGCAAAGAGGGTGGTGGCAGCGAGAGAGCTGTCGCTTGCCGAGATAAAGGACATAAAAGAGCATATCGGTGATGATATCGAGATAGAGTGCTTTATACACGGAGCCATGTGCATATCCTATTCCGGCAGATGTCTCCTGTCCAATTATATGACGGGAAGAGATGCTAACAGAGGAGCCTGCACACATCCATGCAGATGGAAATATGCACTGATGGAGGAGACCAGACCCGGGGAATATATGCCTGTCTTTGAGAACGAGCGGGGGACCTATATCATGAACAGTAAGGATCTGTGCATGATAGAGCATATACCTGAGATGATAGATGCAGGCATTGATTCGTTTAAGATAGAAGGCAGGATGAAGACGGCACTGTATGTGGCATGTGTGGCAAGAACATACAGGAAAGCTATAGATGATTACATTTCTTCACCCGGAAGATACAGGGAGAATATGGAGTGGTACAAAGAGGAGATAGGAAAGTGTACCACAAGAAGCTTCACGACAGGATTTTATTTCGGGAAACCGGATACAGACTCGCAGATATATGATGCCAATACCTATGTGACGGAGTATACATATCTCGGGCATGCCGAGGAAGTATCGGAGGACGGATCGTTTATCATACACCAGAAAAACAAGTTCTCGGTCGGAGAAGAAGTAGAGATAATGCGTACAGACGGAGAAAATACCGTGTGCAGGGTAGAGTCCATAAAGGACAAGGAGGGAAATGAGCAGCAGAGCGCTCCCCATCCCGGACAGGAGTTAAGGGTAGTATTGAGTGAGTTTCCGACAGAATACGATGTGATCAGAAGAAAGGAACCCGTGCAGGATGAGTTTACTAAGTGTAATAGTGCCTTGCTATAACGAGCAGGAGGCCTTACCTTTCTTTTACGACGCGATAACAAAGACGGCAGCAGATATGCAGGCGATATGGACCGACCTGCAGTTTGAATTTCTCTTTATTGATGACGGGAGCAGGGATGATACGCTGTCGGTGATCAGCCGTCTCAGGGAAAAGGATAAAAGGATACGCTATGTATCTTTCAGCAGAAATTTCGGTAAAGAAGCAGGACTCTACGCCGGACTTAAGTACGCAAGAGGAGACTATGCAGTTACCATGGATGTCGATATGCAGGATCCTCCGGATCTACTGCCGGATATGTACAGAGCCGTCACGGAGGAGGGCTATGATTCGGCAGCCACACGGAGAGTTACGAGGAAGGGAGAGCCGCCGCTCAGATCACTGTTCGCAAGGCTTTTTTACCGGATGATCAATAGCATGAGTGCAGCGGATATAGTGGATGGGGCAAGAGACTACCGTATAATGACCAGACGTATGATAGACACGATCGTAGGTATGCAGGAGTACAACCGGTTTACCAAGGGAATATACGGCTGGATAGGGTTTAATACAAAATGGATAGAGTTCGAAAACGTAGAAAGAGTCGCGGGTGAAACCAAGTGGTCCTTTTGGAAGCTTTTTAAATATGCGCTTGAAGGGATCATCGGATTTTCCACCTTACCGCTGTCAATGGCAACCTGGTTCGGCATACTCATGTCTGTGGTAGCCTTTTTCGGGATCATATTTATCATCGTAAAGAAGATGATCATCGGGGATCCCACGAGTGGCTGGTCATCCATGGTATGTATCATGCTGCTCATAGCCGGCTTACAGCTTTTCTGTATGGGGGTGATAGGCCAGTATCTTTCAAAGACATATCTTGAGACGAAGCGCAGACCGATATTTATAGCGAAAAAGACTTCAGATGAGGATGAGACATGAAGCTTATAATCCAGATACCTTGTTACAATGAGGCGAACACTCTTACCATTGCGCTGGATGCACTGCCTAAGCATATCGACGGGATAGACGAGATAGAATATCTTATCATAAATGACGGCAGCAAAGATGATACCGTGCGCGTGGCAAAGGACTGGGGAGTGGACTATGTGGTCAGCTTTCCGAGGAATAAAGGTCTCGCCCGCGGCTTTATGGCGGGACTGGATGCCTGTATCCGGTGCGGAGCGGATATCATAGTAAATACCGATGCAGACAATCAGTACTGCGGTGATGATATCGAAAAGCTTGTGCGACCTATACTCGACGGTGAGGCTGAGATCGTGATCGGAGAGCGGCCTATAGATGATATCGACGATTTTTCGCCGCTTAAGAAAAAGCTTCAGCATCTGGGGAGCTTTGTAGTCAGAAAGGCATCCGCTACGGATATTCCCGATGCCCCGTCGGGCTTCAGGGCATTTTCCAAGGACGCGGCGATGCATCTCAACGTGGTCAACCAGTATACCTATACATTGGAGACCATCGTGCAGGCAGGCAGGAACAAGATGGCTATCACGTCCGTTCCGGTCAGGACCAATCCGGAGCTTAGGAAATCACGTCTTTTCAGCACTATGGGCGGATACATCAAGAAATCCATGCTTACTATCATGCGCGCGTTTCTTATGTACAGGCCGCTGACCTTTTTCAGTGTGTGCGGTCTCATACCGTTTGTGATCGGAGTGGCATACATAGTACGTTTCCTGATATTTTTTGCAAACGGAGACGGAGCAGGTCATACCCAGTCGCTGATCATTGCGTCCATGCTAATCATGATAGGCTTCATGACCTTTATCCTCGGACTGCAGGCAGATGTGATAGCGGCAAACCGCAAGATACTCGAGGATGTCCAGTACAGGATCAGACGTATGGAGGCCTCTTCGGCAGGCGAAAACGGACACAACGATGATATCGAAAAGGTAAAACAGACCGACAGAGATGGGGACAGGTGATTCTGTAAAAAGGAAGATCGTTCTGGTAGGACCGGTGTATCCGTTTAAGGGAGGCATAAGCCATTATACCGGGCTTATGTGCCGTGCGTTAAAGCAGAGATATGATGTGACCATGGTCTCATATTCCATGCAGTATCCAAAGCTGCTTTTCAGGAAGGAGCAGCGTGATTTCGGCAATGACAGCTTTAAGGTCGATGACACCGAATACATCATAAATACCGCGAATATTCCCAGTATAAAAAGGGCGGCGGAGAGAATAAACGAGATATCACCGGAGCTTGTCATTATCCAGTGGTGGCATCCGTATTTTGCCCCATGCTATCGCATCCTCACGGGACATCTAAGGAGCAGGGTGATGTTCGTCTGCCATAATGTATTCCCACACGAAAGGTTCCCGTTTGACCGCGCTCTGACCGGAATGACGCTGAAGCGGGGAGACTTTTTTATCCTTCATTCGTCAAAAGAAGCGGAGGAGCTTCAAAAGATAATGCCTGAAGCTAAGTACAGAGTCAATATGCACCCCACATACAGTGAGTTTAAGACAGTGGAAAATGACTCGGAAGCAGTGCCGGTGGATCAGGCCTCCGTCTTACTGTTTTTTGGATTCGTAAGACCCTATAAAGGCTTGAATGTACTTATCGAGGCCATGAGCTCCATACCGGAGATCGTACATCTGAATATAGTGGGAGATTTCGGAGGCAGAAAGGAGGAGTATCTGCACCTTATATCCGATCTGCATCTCACTGACAGGATATCCGTGAGAGACGGATATGTACCGGACAGGGAGGTCGGGGAATATTTTGAAAGATGCGACGCAGTGGTACTGCCGTACCTGGATGCTACGCAATCGGGGATAGCCCAGATCGCATTCGGGTTTGAGAAGCCTGTCATTGCTACGACGGTAGGGGGGCTTCCGGAGGTAGTGCGTGATGGAGAAACGGGAGTATTGTGCGAGCCGGGAGATCCGATGGAGCTGTCGAAGGCGATACAGCGTTTCTATGAGCTGCAGAAGGAGACAGATTTTACGGCAAATATCAGAGCTGATGCTCCCAGATTTTCGTGGGAGCATATGACAGATACGATAGCGGAGCTTACGGGGCTTTATTGAATGAGTTTTATTAAGAGAAAACTGGAAGAAAGCGGATCGGTACTATACAGATTCTGGATATGGCCATGGATAAGGATTTATAAGGAGCTGGCTTCAAAAAGTATCATGAAGCAAAGGTCGTATATTCCGGGTACAAGGCTTGAAGGCAGAAATTATGTGGGACGCGAGGCAGTGCTCAGAAACTGCCGCCTCGGATACGGCTCCTACGTCCAGAATAAATGTGATATAAAGGATACCGATATAGGCAGATATACCAGCATAGGGCGAAATGTAGAGACCGTAATAGGCTCGCATCCCACCGAAAAGCTGGTTGCCCTGCACCCGGCTTTCAACAATCCCGACAACACTATAGGTTTTTCTTATACCGACAGGCAGACCTTTAGGGATATGCCTGAAAAAAGAACGGTCATAGGATCGGATGTATGGCTCGGGAATGATGTGAGGATAATGGGTGGAGTCAGCATCGGAGACGGAGCCGTGATAGGTGCCGGTGCACTCGTTACCAAAGATGTGCCACCGTATTCCGTAAACGTGGGAATACCTGCAAGAACGGTAAGATACCGTTTCTCGGAAGAGCAGATAAAAAAACTGCTTGACGATAAGTGGTGGGAAAAGGATGAGGGCTGGATAAGATCCAACATTACCCGTTTTGCCGATATAGAGGAGTTTCTGAAATGACAGAAGGACTCACTGTCGTGATCCCGAATTACAACAAATCCGAATACATAGTCCGTTGTGTGGAGAGCATCGAGAAGCAGACATACAAACCGGCATCCGTCATCATCGTGGATGACGGTTCTACTGATGATTCGAGAGAGATAATAGACAGACTTACAAAAAGATACCCGAATGTAAGAGCTCATTACAAGCCTGTCAATACCGGGGTCAGCAACACCCGCAATACGGGACTCTCACTGGTGGATACAGAGTACGTGACCTTCATAGATGCGGACGATCATTACTGCAATGACAACAAACTGAAGCTGGAGATGGAGCTGCAGAAGGAAAAGGGTGGAGACATCATATCCTATTCAATAGTTAATTTTATCTCTCCCGACGGCAGATCTCTGACTAAAAGGAAAAAGCCTTCATACTATCTGAACGGCAATGTAAGAGATGATCTTCTTATCACGAGAAAATGGGACTCGATAATGAGAGATTATATCGTCAGGACAGAGACTCTTACAGCCTGTGGAGGGTATAACGAAGCGCACAGTCTGTATGAGGACTATGAACTGCTTTTGGTACTTGCGAGAGATCATGAGTTTTACTGCACGGGTGAATATGGTACCGCCTATACGGAAGGGCAGGGACTGTCTTCGGCCGATAAGAAGGAGCAGGATAAGATACAGGATGAGATAGTGACAGCTGAGCTCTCCCGGGATAGCGAGACGCATAAAAAGAAGATACTCAGGAGCAGAAGACTAAGGCTGCTTAGAAGAAGGCTCAGGAACCTTTTATGAAAAAGATAGTAAGCGAAATATCATATATCTTTAACAGGAAACAGAAGCTACACATGTTTGTGCTGCTTGTTGCCATTTTTATCGGAGCTGTATTTGAGCTTATCGGTGTATCGCTTTTCATGCCCCTGCTCAGCATCATATCAGAGCCCGAAAAAGCGGACAGCAATGTATTTCTTACAGCCGTCAGGGATGTGTTCGGACTGAATGACGGCAAGAGCATGTTCATAGGACTTGCCGTGGCGATCATCATCATATATGTGTTCAAGAATATATATATGAGCGTGATGTATTATTTCCTTTATTGCTTCATCTATCACAATCAGCTGAAGGTAGAGGCCAGACTGGTCGACTGCTATATGAAAAAGCCGTATGTATATCATCTCGACCACAACACATCCGATATGATCAGAAATATCATGCTGGACAGCGAAAGACTTTTTCAGCTGCTGCTGCAGTTCCTGAACGCCATATCGGAGTCGGTGCTGTCAGTACTGCTTGTAGCCTATCTTCTTGTGACCGATCCGGTGATGACAGTGTCGGTGGCACTGATACTTTTCATAAGTGTCGGTCTGTACAGCGGTCTCACTCGAAAAAGAACCAACCGGTACGGACAGATCAATCAGGAATTTGACGGGCGCATGCACCAGTCCATAGAGGAAGCGCTGGGTGCCGTAAAGGACATCAAGATACTCCACAGGGAGAAATACTTTGTGGATCAGTTTACGTATGGAGGAGAACGTAAAATGAATGCACTCATCCATACCAATTTCCTCGGGGCTGTGCCCAAGTATCTGATCGAGATGGTATGTATAGCCGGCATACTGTCTGTGATGATAGCAAAGGCTCTGGCAGGGACGGATCTAAACTCGATGGTACCGGAGCTGGCTGCTTTTGCCGTGGCGGCCTTCAAGCTGCTCCCGTCAGTGGGGAAGGTCGCGAACTACCTGAACGGTATATCTTTTCTCAAGCCGTCCATAGATCTCATATACCACGATCTAAAGGAAACCGAGGATATGCTTAAGGTTGAGAGCAGGGACGAGAGCAGCGCGCCCGATACGGATAATGCGAAGGCGATAGAGATAAGCAGTGTGTCTTTCGCATATCCCAATACTGATAAGGATGTGCTGCACGACGCGTCCTTTACGGTGCCGCTTGGCTGCTCCGTGGGGCTCATAGGCACTACGGGCTCGGGCAAGACCACTATGGCAGATATAATACTCGGTATCCTGTTTCCCAAAAGCGGCGCGGTGAGATACGGGAGTATGAACGTACATGAATATCCTATGACGTGGGCGGATAAGCTCGCTTATATTCCTCAGACGATCTTCCTGTCGGATGCGTCTATCAGAGAGAATATCGCGTTTGGGATAAGCCCCGATGAGACAGATGATGCCAAGGTGTGGAGGGCTGTAGAGGAAGCGCAGCTCACGGAATTTGTAAAAAGTCTGCCCGAGAAGCTCGACACAAAGGTCGGCGAAAGAGGTGTGAGGCTTTCCGGAGGGCAGCGGCAGAGGATAGGTATAGCGAGAGCACTTTACGGAGACCCTGAGTTCCTTGTGCTTGATGAAGCCACATCGGCATTGGACTCCGAAACGGAGCAGGCCGTGATGGAGGCTATAGACTCCATGCACGGAAGGAAAACGATGATGATCATAGCACACAGGCTCACGACGATCCGTAATTGCGATCTGATCTTTGAGGTAAAGGACGGCAGGGTAACCGAGGTAACAAGAGAGCATTTCGAAGAAATGCTAAGGGAGCAGGACAAAGATGAATGAACCGCTGCTCTCAGTTATCTTTATAACCTACAATCATGATAAGTACCTGAGACAGGCTTTGGACTCGGTACTTACGCAAAAAACGGATTTTGAATATGAGGTTGTCGTCGGAGAGGACTGTTCGACGGACGGGACCAGAGAGATCCTTGATGAATACAGGCTCCGCTATCCCGGAAGGCTGCGTCTCCTTTACAGAGACAGGAATTATGGCAGACCCACACTCAATGTATATGAGACCGCGATGGCCTGCAGGGGAAAATATGTGGCCACTATTGAAGGGGATGATTACTGGACTGACGAGAACAAGCTGCAGAAAGCCGTGGACTTTCTTGAAGCAAATCCTTCATATTCGGGCTGCGCGAATCCTGCGCTGCTTGTAGGAGAGGATGGGATCGAGTTGTCCGATAAATCACCCTTAAAGCTGTATACCTGGGACAAAGAGGACTATACGATAGAGGATTACAGACGGGAAGATATCTGGCCCGGGCAGACTGCTTCGATCGTCACAAGAAATTTCTGGAAGGACGATCTTTTTGATTATACGGTGATATACCGGGCGCATGATTTTATCGATGACGCGTGGGTACTTCTTTTTGCGCTGCTTCACGGTCCCATACATCACTTTGAAGAGACAATGAGCTCGTGGCGGTATGTCGTAAAGGATAACGGCGAGAACTGGAACTCGCTGAATCAGAAACGCGACCGATATATGCAGGAGACTTATTTTCATGTCGCCCAGATGTACTGGCTGGAGCAGTACAGAGGGCTCGACAGTAGGGAAAGAGAAAGAGCGTTTTATGACTTTAAGCTCGGCACATCCATTTTTGTAAAGCATCCTTCGAAAAAGTCGTGGAAGGTATTCATGACAGTAATGAGATATGACCTGCTGCATGTCCTGTGCCATCTGCCAAAGCCTGCTCTCACGGATGAGACCGGAGCGTGGGAGCCCGAGAGTCTGCCGGAGGTGACGGAGCTATCATGATAGTACAGCAGTTTAATTCCGGGCTTGGCAATCAGATGTTTCAATATGTGTTCTTCCGGCTGCTTGGGAAGCATCATCCTAAGATCAGAATAAGGGCTGACCTGACCTGGTATAAATGGAATGACGTACATCAGGGATACGAGCTTGAGAAGCTGTTCGGGATATCCCTGCCGGAGGCAGACCCGTGGGAGATAGCGCTTACCTCGGGACAGCTCCCTCACACCGTAAAGGGGTATCGTTATATAAACCGATTTTTGCGTATATTTGATCAGAAGTATATCGACGCTCATTCGGTAGATGAGATGCCCAAGGATGAGATGATCGCATACGACGGCGCGAAGCACGCCTATATAACGGGTTTTTATATCTCGGAAAAGTATTATAAGGATGATCTGGAGGAGATAAGGAAGGTATTCAGCTTTCCATTGGCAAGGACAGCGGATCTGTCTGAGACGGTACATGATATAATGTCATCGGGAGCCGTGTCTATACACGTTCGTAGAGGGGATTATCTGGATCCCGTCTACAAAGACAGATTCGATCTGCTCGGAGAGGACTATTACAGAGCAGCCGTGGAAAGGATGAGACAGATATACGGTCATCCCCGGTTTTTCATTTTCTCCGATGACAAGGAGTTTGTGACAAAAGCATTTGACTGGATACCGGCTGCGGAGCGCACAGTCGTCACGGGAAACAGCGGAGCGGATTCATGGAAGGATATGTATCTGATGAGCCTGTGCAGGGGAAATATCCTTGCCAACTCGACATTCTCCACATGGGGAGCTCTGCTCAATAAGCAAGAGGATGCACACGTGATATATCCCAGAGCATATATCGCCGGAACGGATAGTGAAGTAAAAACCCTTAAGGGATGGGAAAGGCTTTAGTATATGGCAGGAGCGGATAAAAGGATACTGGTGACCCGCCCGTCCATACCGGATATGGACGAGTATATAGATGAAATACAGAGCATATGGGACTGTATGTGGATCACCAATATGGGACCTAAGCACGAGGAGCTCAAAAGAAAACTGGCTGAGTATCTCGGAGTGGACGGTATAGAGATATTTACCAACGGACACATGGCAATAGAGCTCTCACTCCATGCACTGGGTCTCTATGAGGGAGAGGTCATCACCTCACCGTTTACATTTGTATCGACTACACATGCCATAGTACGCAGCGGCCTCACTCCGGTATTCTGCGATATAGATCCTGATGATATGACGATAGACCCCGACAAAATAGAGGCGCTGATCACGGACAGGACGGTCGCGATAGTGCCGATACACGTATATGGGAATATCTGTCATATAGAGGATATTCAGGCTATAGCGGAAAAACACGGATTGAAGGTGCTTTACGATGCCGCGCATACCTTTGGAGAGACCTACAAGGGCAGGGGAATAGGAACCTACGGTGATGTGAGCTGCTTCAGCTTTCATGCGACCAAGGTGTACAACACCATTGAGGGCGGAGCAGCCTGCTTTTCCGATAAGGAGACCGGAAGGAAGCTCGGGTATCTGAGAGATTTCGGTATAGTGGACGAAGAGAACGTGGACTGTATAGGAGCCAATGCGAAGATGAACGAGTTTTGCGCTGCCATGGGTCTGTGCAATCTGCGGCATGTGGATGAGGATATAGCAAAGAGGGCAGCGGTCACGGCAAGATACCGGGAGCATCTGGAAGGGATACCGGGCATACGCCTCAATCCCGTTCAAAAGGATGTAAAGAGCAATCATGCATATTTTCCCGCGATATTTGATGCGGCAGTATTCGGAGTCGGCAGGGACGAGGTGTTTAATGTATTGAATAAAAACGGGATCGGAGCCAGAAAGTATTTCTATCCTATTACCACTATGATGGCCTGCTATAAGGATCAGTACAATGCCAAGGACACGCCCATAGCCCTTAAGATAAGCGAAGAGGTGCTGTCTCTGCCACTGTATCCCGACCTCTCTGCCGAAGAGATCGACAGGATCTGCCGGGTGATCACAGATTGCAGGAGGTAGGGGCACATATACGTATTTATGCTGTGTTTTGTGCCATATGTAGTGGTTGAAAAATCTTTAGTAACGACCCTATAATATATTATGTTTACTTTACATAAAGGGGGAGTTTTATGAATAAGAATATAGCAAAGATCGTATCAGGAATGATAGCGACTATATGCGCTACCGTCATGATGGTATCTATAGTATTCGCGGCAAATGTCACCGTGACCTATGTCACACCCGGCAGGATCACACAGAAGGTTGTTCCACAGGGGACGGATATGACTTATCAGGGACCGACGGATATCAACTTTGACGGATATGCTTTCTGCGGATGGAACGTGGCGCTTGCCAATGTTCAGACGGATACTATCGCAACAGCGGTCTATATGCCGATAGGCAGTGAGAGCCAGATGGTTGAGGCATATCAGGTATATAAGAATCTGCCCACAGGTGTGCTCAGCTATACGACCGCGACGATAGACATCATACCCGAAGCGACCAGAAACCTTAAGACAACACCTACACCGATAGCGACTCCCTGCAGGATCAATGCGGTAGATACCATTGCCATGAATCCTGTGGGTATACCCGGACAGACCTGTGTGGTGAAGTGGTACAATGGTTCAAACGGACAGCTCTGCTGGACAGATGTGGTGCCCTATGGTGCTACCCTGCCTGATCCAGATGTTCCCTGCATGGACGGGCTGGAATTTGTCGGATGGTACGGCAGCTGGACTAATATCACTGAGGACAGGAGCATCATGGCATGCTACTACAAGGGCAAGAGGATATATTTCTATGATGCGCATGGCAGATCGCTGGGAGACGCATGGATAAGGACAGCGGATGACAGCATGGAAGCGCTGCGGCAGTACGCGATCGATGCCAGCCACGGTATCACGACCTATGAGGGTCATGATAAGGTCAAACCAGAGCCTAAAAACGATAGCACGCTAAAGGATGCCACAAAGTGGAACGCTACAATCTATTAATGGTTTTTCCGTCCGGATACTTGTCAGTAGATTGACTTGAAGGGGAAATAAATCTATAATCACAAAGGACGGTTCGGGATTAGATCCGAGCCGTCCTTTATTCTAAAATGCAGACGTATCGAAGTGGTCATAACGGGGCGCACTCGAAATGCGTTTGCCCTCCGGGGCACGAGGGTTCGAATCCCTCCGTCTGCGCGCTTTGGAGGAGTTTTGAATGGCTCCTCCAAACTTTATTTTAGGAGAGAACAGGAGAGAACTCCTTGCTCCAAACAGCTTGTCGGGCTTTTAGCAGATGCTGTGGTAGGTGCCTGCTTTAAGCCTTATACTTCAGAAGTGGCTGCATCTTCGGATGTGGCCTCTTCTTTTTTGTTTAACTCTTTATATTGTATGTTATATCGTGCTCATATGATCATACAGACTCTTAACTGACATATACCCTGTCATATTTCCATACCCGTACTGTGCCTGCATAAACTCTTCGGTCATACGCTTAAAATCAAATATGGCAAAAACGTTCCCCGAATTATATGTTCTGTCTCCGTTTACTCCGCGGGCAACAGCTATGAAATCGCCAAAAGCATTATTTGTTTGCCCTGTAATATCAAGATGAGAAGTATAAGCAAGCATTTCCAGATAGTTAGCATTACTAGGTGAAATCTTCTCGGCATTGAACTCATACTCCTCTTCTGATCCGTTTTCATCCCAGTATTTTACCGAATACTCCGAGCCGTTTTCTGATGCAAAAACTGATGCACTGCTTCCATCAGGGAACCCTATTGATGTAACTGCCTTATCTCCGGTGGTCTGATCATTCATATGCAGATGTATCCCTGTCGTTTCCGCAAAAGATTCTACCTGCTTCCCCATGCTCCTACTTGCTTTTGGGGTGTAAAATGCGCTTACCCCATAATCAATTCCCAATCCTGTTATTGCCATAAATCTCCTTTCCGCTGCCCGCTGTCAGTCATTGCTGCACCGCTATCTCCACTCCGTTCTGGTCGGCGCAAAGCTGATGTCCACAGGGCATCATGCGCCACGAAAAGATCCGAGCGATATCTGTTATGTCTTAATTATTCCCAGGAGCGTAGAATAAAATTCTTTTTCTAAGCTCCGTAATGTCGCATCATCATTTATATTCTGCCCAATAGGATTATCTATTCTGTCAAGTATTCTCTCAATAGCGTCAATGCTGCTTTCCCTGGAATCACCAAATATGTCATCATTCCCCGCTGTTTGAAAGTCCTGCTCCATTGAAAGCTGCTGTAGCGCTCCCGTGTAACCCTCAGGGAACGGATTAATTCCTGTTTCCTCTATTGTCTCCCGCCATGCCTTAGTAACTTCTTCTGGTGCATTTTTCAGATAATAATTTGTCATGTGAGCAGTTATTTTTTGAGTCCTCTCATCAGCTGTTTCATAAAACCTGTTTGCCGATTTAAGCCGTTCATATTCTTCCACTGCATCTATTCTTTCCCCGGAAACAATCCTGTCCTTTTCATCTCTTGTGTAATTCATTCCATTTACAAAAAAGTCCTTCGATGTATCTATACCAAAATATCCAAGCACCTTTGATACATTACTTGTCCATTTATCATATGCCGCAGGACTATTTGCCACATTCTTCATCATTCCACAGGCATTCCTCAGAAGCGTTGCCAATGCTCCTCCCATGTCCATAGCTTCCTGTCTGGCTTTAGCATTATCTACATTTCCACCAGACACCTCTACACCGTTCTTTTTGACGGTTAAAACAAATCCTTCTGACACGGTTATACTTGCTCCTTCTGCAAGAGATATCGAATTTCTGCTGGAATCAACGCTGGTCTTATTAGCAAGTTTAATGGGATTCGTTAGAATCTCCTGCAAATCGTCAACCGGCCTAAGTTTTGATTGAAATGTCGCATACATTGAACTGTCAGAAACTGCAGTGTTTTTGATATCCGTTGTCAGTGTTCTGGTATTCGGATTCACATAATATG
>CAJOME010000009.1 GCA_905235585.1 uncultured Lachnospiraceae bacterium
ACTGCAGTATTGTTAATTGTCACCGTACCGCTTCCGGTATTTACAGGTGAAGCCACCACCCTGTCAGCACCGATCTCATCCATAAGAAGACACACTGATACCACGTCGGCTATCGCATCCGCCATCCCCACTTCATGGAAGTGTATCTCCGATACCGGTTTGCCGTGAACCTTCCCTTCCGCTTCCGCTATGCTATTATATACGGCTTTCGCAGCCTGTCTCACGCTTTCGGGGATATCCATTCTGTCTATAGTTGACATAATATCTCTCATCGGCGTGTGATGATCCGCTCCGTGCTCGTGGTCATGGTGATGGTCGTGGCAGTATTCTTCATCCGCCTCGCAGTCATGGTGATGGTCGTGGCAGTGTTCTTCATCCGCCTCATGGTCATGGCGTTGTCCGTGACCCTCTTCATGATGTCCGTCTTCATGCCCGTGACTGTGTCCGGGGATGTGCTCCTCGTTCCCGTCCACCAGCACATGTACCCTCGTTCCCGTAATGCCGCATTTTTCAGCGCGCTCAGTGACAGTCCTCACATTCTTTAAGCTTTTGTCCCAGATCCCGTTCAGCCTTTCAATAAAGCCGTCCGCATCCGGCACCAGCTCAAGCAGCGCTGCTGTGAGCATATCTCCCGCGGCACCCATACCGCAGTCAATATACAGTGTCTTCATATGATATCCCTCTCAGAATGTATTATGTAAACTCATGTCGTATTCCAACATGATTTATCAGACTTGCCTGATATCCCGCTCCGAAGCCATTGTCTATGTTGACCACGGATACTCCGCTCGCACATGAATTGAGCATTGAAAGCAATGCTGATATACCTCCGAAGCCTGCGCCGTACCCGATGCTCGTAGGCACGGCTATGACCGGAGCACTGACCAGTCCCCCGACTACGCTGGCAAGCGCACCCTCCATACCGGCTATAGCTATTACGACAGACGCTTCTCGTATTATGTCAACCTTGCTCAGCAGTCTGTGCAGCCCTGCCACACCGACATCATATACCCTCACTACTTCATTTCCGAGAAACTCGGCTGTCCTCGCAGCCTCTTCCGCTACAGGTATATCGCTCGTTCCTCCCGTGACCACGGCGATCATGCCGATACCGTCAGCCGGCATATTTCCTCCGGCGACCACAATGCGCGCTTCTTTATATACATTCGACTTTATGTCAACTTCATTCAGCATTCCGGCTACTTTTTCCGCTTTTTCCTCTTCCACTCTCGTTATAAGGACATGCTTCTCGCCGTGCTCATACATCTGCCTGACGATCTCCGTGATCTGATCTGCGCTTTTTCCCGCGCCGTAGATCACCTCGGCCACACCCGTCCTCTCTCTTCGTTCAAGGTCTATATTTGCGAATCCAAGCTCTATGTTTCTGTCCATTATCACAAAAATCTCCTAAACTGCTTTGCCAGTATAGCGTATCCTAAATGATCAGACCGGTTATTTTGCGAACGCTGTACTGGCGATGCCTATACGCGATCCCATCGATACCGGCGTCTCGCGTCCCTCTTTTGATGCTTTGAGTATCTTTTCATCGATCACGACCCTGTCCTTTTCCACGAGCAGGATAACGGTAGAGCCTCCGTACATGAAACGTCCTTTTTCTTCTCCGCGCCTTGTAACGTGCCTTCCGTGATAGTTGTGTATCTTTCCGACGAGCATGGCTCCGACCTCCACCTGTATCACCGTGCCGAAGTTTTCCGTATGCATAACGGTAAATTCACGGCAGTTTTCAGTGAACACGGGTACGCTGCCAAGAGCTACGGGCTGAACTGTATGGAGCTTTCCGGGTATGAAATGATTATCGCCCTTCACTCCGCCGTCAATATATGCGTAACGGTGATAATCATCGACGCACAGCCTGAATACAAGACAATAACCGCCCTCATAGTGTGAGGCTGCCTTTTTCGAATGCAGGAGCGAAGCAATGGAATACATTGACTGCTTCACCGGTATCACGGATCCTTCATCGATCGTGCAGACCGTGAGCAGACCGTCACACGGAGAGACAAAAGACGACGGCTCCGTGTCAAAAGGACGCATGCCGGGTCTGATACGTCTGGCAAAGCAGTCATTAAAGCATCGAAAATCATCGGAACAGTATTCCGTGAGGTCAATGCCGTAGAGCCTTATAAACGGTCCTATCAGTATCCGGGATGCCCGGGAATCCAGAAATGCCCCGCATATTTTCGATAAAGCGGGAGCTGTCATGACTTTAAGAACAACTCTCCCTGTTATAGTGTTATACAGCCAGTCAAGCATATCGTTTATTTAGCTAAGGATCTTAAGATAAGCATCAGGATAAACTCGGCAGCTCCTATGAGACACAGTACGACAACACCTTTTATCCCGGGCTTTCTGACCTCGATCCTTGACACGAACAGATATCCGACCATCAGCATGACACCATAATATACGAAGGTCAGATCACGCATCGTCAGGAATTGCATGAGCATTACAAAAGGGAATATGAGAGCGGCGCTCGTAACGGGAAGACCGGTGTATGCCTTTCTCTTTCCGCCCTCCTCTTTAAGACGTTTTTCCTCCATGACATTGAAATATGCAAGCCTTATCATCGCCATAAGGACATACAGCATCATGACCATCATCGCCAGGATCGGGACAAGGAAATCTAGCCGGTTGCCGGTATGCAGTCTCGGCACCATGGAATACTCCTGATTCTGCCATATCATGGCCTCTCCTATTATCGCGGGCAGCACGCCGAAAGCTACCAGATCGGTAAGAGAATCTATCTGTATACCGAATCTGATCTCGTCTTCCGTGCGGTTTTTCTTGCTCCTTGCGATCTCTCCGTCGAAAGCATCACATAATCCGCAAAACAGCAGAAAAAAAGTCCCGAGAAAAGGATGTCCCTTGCCGATAAGGGTTATCGTGATCCCAAGCCCGGCCGAGACGAGAGACAGGTATGTCAGGATAACAGTATAATCATAGAAACCAATCATCAGTTAACATCCTCGCTTTTTGATGAATTATTGCCTTTTGCCAGCATAAAATAACCGGCTGAAACTATTATACCGCAGATCAGCACACACAAATAGAAGGAGATCCCGCGGCTTAAAAGCTCAAGACTTATGGCATCTTCTTCGGGCATCAGATTCTTCAATCCGTCAACGATCAGATAGTCTATGACACCCATTGCCCCGGGGACCGGAATGCATGATGAGCCTATCACTGCAAATGCATGAGTAGCCCATACATCAGCCGCCTTAACAGGCGAGCCTCCTCCTGCGATATACAGCATCGCCGATACACAGATCTGCAGTATCCGCTGAAGAAGATTCCACAGGAAGCATTTCAGGAGCATATTCCTGTTGCCGCCGACCATTCTCGAACATTCCCTGTATTCAGCCGTGAGCCTGTCGATCTTGCCCTCAAAACGCTTTACGCTCCCGCTAAGCCTCAGCTTTTTCAATATCCTTAATAAGAACATGGATACGGAATACACCCAGTCCGAATGTCTGATAAGGAGGATGATGCAGAGCATCAATATACCGAGTATCAGGTATCCGATCACGATAAGCGCCATCGAGAACGGTGTGAAATTAATGAACAGGGACGGCCTGATACATACGGCGATGAGACCGATCGTCATCGTGGATGCCGTGTACATCATGAGATTAAGGAGCAGCGCGACTGCGGTCACTGCTGTCGGGATCCCGTCATGCACCATAAAGAAGGCACTGGCGGGCTGTCCCCCGGAAGCCGACGGGGTTATGGCTGAAAAATATATATCGGCGGCGGAATATAATATCCCTCTGACGGTGCCTCTGCGATAACCGAACGCTTTCAGTACGCATATGAGAGCCACTCCCTCAAACAGTATGTATGCAAGGGTACACAGCAGGGCCATTATGATCCACACCGCGTTTGCATTCTCAAAGAATCCCCTGAAGTCCGCAAAGGAATAATCCTTTGCCTGTCTCATGACCATCCAGACAGAAAACGCTGCCAGTAATATCGCAGCAACTGACCAGATCCTGTTCTTTCTTTTGTCCACCATCACCTTCGCCCGCAGACCCTTTGGATCAACTTCCGTCATGTATCTCGCCGTTTGTTTGAAACTGCCGCGATCCTGTAAACATCCGGGATACTGACGTCACATTATACCACAAGTATCAGATCCATGCACTCCGCCCGGCGCACATAATCGCAACCGGCGATCATGCCAGCATGTCAAAGCCCTCCATTGCAAGATCGGCCGCTGCGGGAACGGACGCTACGTCTATGACAGACGTGAAGCTTGCCATAGGCATAGATATCTGAGATATCTTATCGGTATTGTGCTCTATCATGCTCTTCCAATAGTCGGCATCGGCCTTTACTATCTCTTTCATTTCGGAATTGCGGTGCTTCTGCTTAAGCTTCTCAAACTGCCCGGGACTCATATGCGGGTCGATGACCTCCATCATGTCCATCATCTCCTGCATCTCATCAAGCATTTCCTGCTCTTCCTCAAATACCGCATCTATCATTTCATCAAGAGCACTTATCATGTCATCCGTGATCTCCTGACCGGACGACCTCATGCTCTCTACTGCATCCGCAAACATATCTGTCTTCATCTGATCGAGCTCACTCTGCTGATCCGAAAGCTCCTCTTCCTTAATGTCATTTATTGCGGAGTCCATACTGTCAGATGCTTCCTTTGCCTTATCCTCAGCCTCATCATGCTTTTGTGTCCGGCTTACGAGCTCTTCAAGCTCGAGATGACGCTGCTTTTTCTTTGCGACGCGCTCGATACGCTTGGCATGGTTTAAGGCGATCGTTATCTCCTCGGTATCTGCATCACCGTCTGCAGAAGCAAGCTTTCGCTTCAGCTCGCGTACCTTCTGTCTGGCTGACAGCACGGCCTGTCCCGCACTGAGCGAGGTCTTGGCACGCAGTATCTTGCCTGTGACCTCCCGAAAGCTGTAGTTTAAAGGCTTTTTGCCGACCTGGCTGTCCTTCTTTCCTTTGGATCTCTCGCCGTACAATACGGTAGCCATATCCTCCGTAGTGACTACGAACGGATTGCGCCAGCCCTCCTTCTCTTCATCTGCTTTCATCCTCTCTTCCTGCAGCTTTTTGAGACGACTGAATATCTCCTGTCTGGAGGCTATGCTGCTGTTTTTCATTCCGACGGCTTCCCGTTTTTGGTAAGAAGTACCGAACAGCTCAGAACCCGGACTGCCCGATCCCGGATATGCACTCCCTGAAGTACCTGATGAGCTCTGCCACATTCCTGCAGCAGTCACCTGTGACGCTATACCTATACCCATAGAACCCTCCGTGGTCATGACATCGCCCGTCCCTGGGCGGAAAAACAGATAATATATCATATAGTATATCGGTATAAGCCTTCGAAAACTTAATGATCTATTTCGGATATCAGAGGGAGTAAAGCACAGCGTTCACGATAGCGGCAGCCACCGGGCTGCCTCCTTTATTGCCCTCATTGATTATATACGGTATGTCTGTCGACATGATGAGCTCCTTCGAGGCTACCACATTTACGAAGCCAACCGGAACCCCTATTACGAAATCAGGTGTGAAAATACCCTCTGAATGCATTTTATGTAAACTCATCAGTGCAGTGGGAGCATTCCCGATCGCAAGGATCATGCTCTTGTCCGGATTTGATTTATGTAAACTTGCTGCTCTTTCCATTGCGACGCAGGCTCTGGTCACCCCTCTTTTCTTAGCCTCAGCTGCGACATCTTCATCCGCCATAAAGCAGTATACCCTGCCTCCGAGGGTCTCAAGCTTCTTTTTATTTATCCCCGTGAGAGCCATATTTGTATCCGTTACGATATCGGCACCGTCCCTCAACAGTCTTTGTATTATGTCAACTGAATTGTCGGAGAACCTTAACGTGGAGGCATAGTCAAAATCCGCTGTCGTATGTATGCACCGATACACTATTTTCCTGCACAACACCCTGTCTCCGGCCCGACAGCTTCCCTCGGCCGCATTATCTTCATCCGAAGAAAAAGGCACAGGGATTCCCTGTGCCTTTATGGTCTCCTCTATTATCTCAAAGCTTCGCTTTTCGATCTCCTCCGGTCTTATCGCTTCTATGGTTGACATAAATCCATACGTAGCTTTATGCTTTCTTTACCAGAAGCGACTGCCCTGTCATCTCAGCAGGCTGGGGCATGTCCATGATCTCCAGCAGTGTAGGCGCTATATCGCAGAGCTTGCCACCCTCACGGAGTGTATAAGCAGGATCATAATTATAAAGTATGAAGGGCACCGGATTGGTGGTATGAGCCGTATGCGGCTCTCCGGTCTCATAGTTCAGCATCTGCTCGGCATTGCCATGATCGGCACAGATGAAGAGCACCCCGTTCATCTGCTTCACTGCTTCCGCGGCCGCTCCCACGCACTGGTCTATCCTCTCGACTGCCTTGATCGCAGCCTCAAGCACTCCGGTATGTCCTACCATATCCGGATTTGCGAAGTTGATGATGATGACATCATACTTGCCGGATGTGATGGCAGCGTTCAGCTTCTCGGAAACCTCGGGAGCGCTCATCTCCGGCTTCAGGTCGTATGTCGCGACCGCAGGAGAATTCACCAGTGTCCTGTCTTCTCCTTCATTCGGCTCCTCTATGCCGCCGTTGAAGAAGAAAGTAACATGAGCGTATTTCTCTGTCTCCGCTATACGCAGCTGCTTCAGTCCGTTGTTTGCAAGATACTCTCCGAGAGTATTTACTATCTCCTCTTTCTTGAAAGCCACATACTTATTGGGTATGGTCTCGTCATAATCCTTAAAGCAGACATATACGAGAGGCATGAAGCCGTTTGCCCGCTTAAGATGAGCTATCGTCTTGGTATCAGCGGGATCTCCGCCCTGAGCCCTGATATCCTCATCGCTGAAGCAGAAAGCCTTGGTGATCTCTCTTGCCCTGTCCGGGCGGAAATTAAAGAAGATAACAGAATCATTGGGCTTTACCAGAGACACCGGTGAGCCGTCTTCATTTGTGATGACTGTAGGCAGCACAAACTCATCCGTCACATCCTTATCATAGGAATCCTGCATGGCCTGTATCGGATCGACAGCCTTTACTCCCTCTCCGAGCACAAGCGAGTCGTATGCCTTCTGGATACGATCCCAGTTGTTGTCCCTGTCCATTGCATAGTACCTGCCGGAAAGCGATGCCACCTTTCCGACTCCGATCTCTTTCATCTTATCCATAAGCTCCTGCAGATAGTCCTTGCCGGAAGCGGGAGGTGTATCTCTCCCGTCAAAGAAGGGATGCACGTAGACCCTCTCAAAGCCCTCCTTCTTACAAAGCTCAAGTATCGCGTAGAGATGCGTATTGTGGCTGTGTACGCCTCCGTCAGAGAGCAGACCCCAGATATGCAGATCCGAATCATGCTCTTTGCAGTTATTTATCGCGCGGAGCAGCTCTTCATTCTTAAAGAAGGTACCCTCTTCGATATACTTGGTGATAAGCGTCAGATCCTGATATATGATGCGGCCCGAGCCTATGTTCATATGCCCGACCTCGGAATTTCCCATCTGACCGTCCGGCAGACCTACCGCAAGTCCTGACGCATATCCCTTTTGAAAAGGGTATTCAGCCATAAGCCTATCCATTACAGGGGTCTTCGCCATGTACACGGCATTTGCCTCATGATTGTCCGACAGACCGTACCCGTCAAGCACCATCATCACCACTGGTTTCTGTCTCATTTCATCTACCTCCGAATCGTTGTATTTTCGTCATATGCATTGGTCCGCAGCGCAGCAAGTGCGCAGAGCTGTCCGAACAGTAACCATTTATTGTTACTGTTCACACCTTACAGGTGCTCACAGCAACCGGATTTGCCCAATAAAATTGCCTTCGGCAATGGGGCAAATCCTTGTATTGGCTTCTGTAATCTTTCTCACGCTCAGCGCAGCAAGTGCGCAGAGCTGTCCGAACAGTAACCATTTATTCTCCTATAAACCTTTTAAGCTCATTATCGTACTTAAATCCCGCCGCAGCAAGCTTATCCACTGTCTCCTTTGCATCAAAGCCCTCACTCGACGCCATATCCTCCAGATCCTCGTATTTATCACGAAGCCCCGTATTAACGTAGCTCACAAGCATGTTTATATCCTTCGGCAGCATTTTCTTCTGTATAAAATAACTCCCTTCCACGATGTTGCAGCGGTATTATACCATACTTTCCGTTACTATTCACAGCCCCTTGGCTGCGATTATGGCAATTGCTCAGTATGTGTCTTTTTCTGTCTTTTTCTGCCATTTTAATTTTTTTGTCGTATAAATCATACAGAAGTGATAAAATGATAGATGTTGCACATGGAGGATCAAAAATGGAAGAAAAGATCAGGCTGACAGACGATGAGCTCACCAACGTAAGCGGTGGCTTGGAAAGTATAGGCGAAAGACATACCGTATCATACGAAGTGATGATAGAATGTCCCAAATGCCACCAGCAGATCAGACAGAAGTTTTATACAGATGGAAGTGTTGAATACAGGAATTGCCCTAATCCCAAATGCCGGATACTTCTCGGTGTGGGCTGATAAAAAATAATGGTTCGTAACTTAATGATCCAGGGGACCATGTCAGGTGTCGGAAAGAGCCTGATAGTCGCAGGATTATGCCGTATCTTCAAACAGGACGGCATGTTTCCTGCGCCTTTTAAATCCCAAAATATGGCTCTTAATTCGTATATCACATCAGACGGTCTCGAAATGGGACGCGCTCAGGTCATGCAGGCATATGCCGCAGGCATCGAGCCACAGATCGAGATGAATCCTGTACTCCTGAAGCCCACGGATGACACCGGCTCGCAGATCATCGTAAACGGCCGGCCTGTAGGGAATATGTCAGCGCTGGAGTATTACGGTTACAAGAAAAATCTGCTGCCCACGATAGGAAGGGCTTATGACGATCTTTCTTCGAAATACTCTCCCATCATCATAGAAGGAGCCGGCAGTCCTGCCGAGCTAAACCTCAGGGATAACGATATTGTAAATATGGGTCTCGCAGAGATACTCGACGCGCCTGTCCTTCTGGTAGGGGACATAGACAGAGGCGGCGTATTCGCCCAGCTTCTCGGCACGATGATGCTGCTTTCTTTCAGAGAGAGGGCACGCGTCAGAGGCATGATAATAAATAAATTCCGCGGGGATCTGACACTCCTCAGCCCCGGCATAGTCGAAATAGAAAAGAAGACCGGTGTTCCGGTGATAGGAGTCGTCCCATATATACCGGATCTGGGACTCGAAGATGAGGACAGCCTCACGGAGAGATTTGACAGAAAGCCCAAAAAGGATGCCCGCATCACTATCGCAGTGATACGTCTTCCGCGCATCTCAAACTTCAGTGACTTTGACCCTTTTGAGCAGAATCCCGATGTATCCGTTGTCTATACCACAGACCGGGAAGTCTTAAGAAAAGCCGATATGATCATCATTCCCGGCACCAAAAACACTATAGCCGATATGGGTTTTCTCGAGGATTCGGGGATAGCCGCTCTGCTCCGCGAGGCAAGAGGCAGTATTCCCATCATGGGCATATGCGGAGGTCTGCAGATACTCGGTGAGACCATTGAGGATCCCGAGGGCTTCGAGGGCGGCGGACAGGTAAACGGTCTTGGTCTTCTTCCCATCCGAACGATGTATTTTGAGGAAAAGCGTCAGGCAAGGACGGAGGGATACATTAACGAGGATATCGACGGTATCTTTCATAACCTCTCCGGTATTCACTGTACAGGCTATGAGATACATATGGGCAGGACTGTCGACAGCACGCGCATACCGCTGCCGCACGATCCCGAAAGCCTGGACAGCTCCTGTCATGTATTCAGCAGCTCTGATGATGTCTACGGCACATATCTGCACGGCATATTCGACGAATCATCCGTTACAAACACAATATTGACCGCGCTTGCCGAAAAGAGAGGCATATCTGTTGATACGACAGCTCAAAAAGATGAAAAGGATTACAGAAGCGACGGCTACGATACTGTAGCCCGTGTGTTGCGTGAAAATATAGATATGGAGCTGATACGCACGATCATGAATGCCGGTATGTCTTCAGATACGATACCCGGTCTTCAGTAACCTTTGATCATTTAATGTTCATCGTCCTGACAGCATTTATAAACTCTGATTCCGGCATCGGACGCGCAAAATAAAATCCCTGTATAAATTCGGTATCAAGCTCTTTCAGCTTATTCAGCTGCTCTTCCGTCTCCACACCCTCGGCCACAGTCTCGGAGCCGACCCGGTGTATCATGTCAGCGGAGCTCTCGAGAAGTGTCATCGCGCTATCTCTCTCCCTCGCGCTGCCAAGATTGTACGGGGGCTGCACTATCGTCTTGTCCAGCTTTATAATGCCGAACGGCAGCATGATGATACGTGACAGCGAAGAATACCCTGTGCCGAAATCATCCAGAGTAAACTTGAAACCGAGTTTGGACAGCTTCCTGACATTATCCTCTACCATACCGGTAAAGGTATCCGCTGAGGTTTCCGTTATCTCTATATTTATCTGTGAAGGCCTGATATGATACATCTCGATGTATCTCATCAGCTTCTCCGGCAGATTCTCCTGTATCATATCGGGTACGGACAGGTTTATTTCGATATATTTAAGCCCTATACTCTCAATATTCCTGTCAGATATCATCCTGCACACCTGCTGTATCATGAATTCATCGATCTCTATGATCGTCCCGTTGCGTTCAGCGATGGGTATGAAAACATCCGGCGGGATGAGTTTGTCACCATCGTGCAGTCTTATAAGAGCCTCGGCAGAAACAAACCGTTTTTCTTCAAGAGAATAAATAGGCTGATAATATACCTCAAGATTGCCCGACGATACCGCGTTCCTGACCTTCTCATCCACTTCTCTTATATATGCCTCGCGTCCGGAATCCAGCTTGCTCGCATCTACTATCCTCTTGTCCTTTATCCGACCCTCCTTAGCCGCCATATACAAAAGATCCAGTACCGTGGGGAGCGTATCAGCCATCTCCGGCAGCACTATCAGACTGGTACTCGCATGTATCTCCAGTTCATAGGCATCCTTACCGAAGGTTCCCTTAAATCTGTCATTCAGATCCCCCTGTATCCTTAAAGCCTCCGTCAGCCCCTCCTCATCAACCATATATACATAGAGTCCCTGTCTTACTCTGAATATAGACACTCCGTTTGCAATACGTATCAGCTCATCCATCACGTTCTTTCTGAGCTTTATCTCGTTCACATCTCCGAAAAGCTTCATAAAGGTCTCGGAACCGTGTACGGCAAGCATTACAAGATATATCTTCTCACTCTTGTGTTTGTTAAGATAAAAAAGTCTCCTTCCTAATGACTCTCTGAAAGCCTTCTCTCCGAGCAGCCCGGTATTTATATCATACTGTTCGTCGGGATTTCTAAGTGAAAAGAACTCTTCACCAAGCAGTAGTGCCAGGGCAAAATTCTGCATCCTCATCTCCGGCATCAGAGCCTCGACCACGGTAAACACCGCTGCCGCCGCAAAAGTCAGTATGAGCATGAAAGTACGCTCAAGATATGAATTCTTTTTGTAAACTATGAGTATATTCAGTCCCGCTATAAGCAGAAAGGCGTCACAGATAAAGGCCGCCGTCCTTGTCTCCGGCACCCCGCCAAGCACCGATACGGCGCACAGGATCACATCCACCGCCAAAGGTATCCACACAAAAATGAGATATTTGATCAAACCTATGTTATAGACTGATATCCTGTACACAAAGAGCACAAGCAGCGCAATACCCAATGCCGTGATCGAATCCGAGGTCAGCAGGAGCAGACCATTATATTCCGGAGCGCTGAAGGGCGGTACCCCTCTCAGTATACCTATGAATGAAGCAAGGAGCTCACACAGTATCGATACCAGTATGATGTCATTCTCAGGTATCTTATGCATTCTTTCAAGGAAGAAAGCATAAATAAGGCAAAGAAGGATCACAAACGCGGATATGTCAAAGTAAAACCCCGAACTCATGCTCTCCCCTCCTTTCCTTCATAAACTTCATAAGATCGGCTCCCGACAGGAATCTGGAAAGTCTGAAGCCCTGAAGCTTGTCAACTCCGAGACTCACGGCATATTCCTCGATCTCGCGACTGTCGATGCCGGATACCCTGATGCCGATGGAAAGCCCCTGCATCATATTCACTGCGCATCTCACAAGAGTATCTGCCTTTTCGGAAACAGGCGCAGACATTATGAGGTCCCTGTTCAGACTCACTTCCTTCAGATGCATCTCAAGCATCATCTCTGCATCGGTGTATCCGTTTCCGTAGTCAAGCAGCATGAAAGAAAAGCCTGCCGTATTCAGTGCATGTATATTCTCTTCCAGCGCGTAGGTACAGTTCTCAAGCGTACGCTCCGACAGCTCAAATGTCACATAGGACGGCTCTATCTCGTACTCCACTGCCTTTTCTATGACCCATTCCGCTGCACTCCTCATGAGCAGGAACGCGTTCGGTACCGGAAGCGCGAATTCATGCAGCTCCTTGCCGGTCATGCCGCATTCCTTCATGTACTCAAAGCATACCTCGATGATATGCATGGTGATCGGCACTGCCGTTCCGTTGTCTTCAGCCAGCTCGAAGTATTCACCGGGGGCTATCATCCCGAGCTCGCCGCTCTCGAGCATCGGCTTCATCTCTACCGAGTCAAATATCCCGGTAGACGCTGTCTTGATCGGCTGATATTTAAAAGCAAACCTCTCCTTGGAGATCGCCGTGCGCAGCAGCGCGTCTATTTCCTTTTTTCTCACATCCCTGTCCAGATCTATGCTTGAGGCCGATATCTCATGTCTCATTCTGTGTCCGGATTTTTCTCCGAATATATTGAGCATCCGCTCAAGCTCCTCGGTATTCCTGATATCGTCAGGCCAGTTGATATACAGCATGCATTCAAAGAGCATCACAGAGTACCTATTGGTCGCAAACGGAGAGGAAAACCTCTTTCTTATAGCCTGCATCAGATCTACATGAGTTATCCTGGCTCCTTCGTTTATCATGAGCACAAACATGTCTCTGGACATCCTGAATGCAGTAGCTGATTTTGACAGTCTGCTTAAGAAATCCGCCACCTTGATGAGAAGCCCGTTCGTGGACTCATAGCCTATACTATTGTCAAGAAAATCGACATTATCTACGGAAACGGCTATCAGCCTTGCCTCTCTGCCACGTCTTATCCTGATCGAGGCATTCACAAAAAAGGCATAGTCATTCTGAAGTCCGGTAACTGAGTCTCTGTAATCTCCGGGTCTTTCGATAGTGATATACAATACAAGCAGTACTACCGCATTGAAAAAGTTTTCGATATTCATGTACTCATCGAAATACTGCAGCACCGTCCCGACGACCGCGAAGACCACGAAGGAACAGAAGGATGTGATCATGGACAGCCTGATGTTATCCCTGTACAACTGGATATAACACAGAGTCATGACCACATACCATATCCCTATCAGGTAGAATATACCTATATACTCTCCCCTGTGATAGATCCCGTCCCTGTAATAAAAGACAGCATCATTGATCGGTGTAAGTACCAGAGCGGTATAGCCCAGAGCTAACGGTGCATAGGTGACCACGCCGTCGGACAGTCTGGTGACCTCTATACCCATCACTGTCCTGACATAGATATAAAACATAGCCGGGACAAGAATATGGAACATCATATAAATGAATGTCCCCACGTACATGACGAGAACCTTCGCAAAGACATCCTCCACTCCCGTAATTACATGGTTGTGTCCGACGCTTGCGATCAAAGAACCGACCGCGCTGAAAAAAATCATCCCGATCATCTGTATGAAGATATGATTCTGACTAAGCCTGACATTCTTGTGCGCAATTACCGTCAACAATAAAAGTACACAAAGAATACAGGCATTTATATCAAACCAAATGATACTCAATGTCCATTCTCCGTTAAGACAAAACCAACTGCGCCATACCGAAACGACCCATCCCGATACAACGCGCTATTTTAATGATACCACACTTCTTTGGTATTAAGAACAGCATTAGTATCGTTTTTTTATTGAACTTTTTACTGATTTTAGGTGGAATATTTATTTTTATTTATCTCATAGATCATATCGCAGCCGTCTATAGTCGACAGCCTGTGTGCGATTATTATGAGTGTCTTTGACCCCGAAAGAGTATTCACGGCCTCCATCACCGCGCTCTCGGTATCATTGTCAAGCGCGGAAGTGGCCTCATCAAGTATCAGTATATCAGGCTTCCTCAGCAGTGCCCTAGCGATGCCGAGACGCTGCCTCTGCCCTCCTGACAGCTGTATGCCGTCAGGTCCTATATGTGAAGCAAGTCCGTCCTTAAGCTCCCGTACAAATCTGTCCGCCTGTGCCTGACGAAGAGCCTCCCATATCTCGTCATCGCTGACATCATCAGGTCTGATCCCGAATGCCACATTCTCTCTTACGGTGCCGTCTATAAGATAGATATCCTGCGGGATGTAGCCTATTATCGCGTGCCACGCATCAAGCGCGTCAGATATATCCCTGTCATCGGCATATACGTGCCCGGATACGGGTGCGATAAGACCCATGATGATATCCGCAAGAGTGGTTTTGCCGGCTCCGCTCGGACCTGTAAAAGCCACCGAGGAGTTCTTCGGAATATCGAAGGATACCCCGTCCAGCACCTTGTTTTCAGGTCTGCCCGGATAGCTGAAGCTGACATCGCGCAGATGTATCGCTTCCTTGAAGTCCATCCGTGCTGTCGGTATTCCGCCGGTTTTTTCGCTCACCGTCCCGTCCGCATCTTTGATGTCCCGATACAGCGCCTCCACGGATGCTTTATTGGACAGGATCACACCTATGTTGCCGGATATTCGGTTAAATGACGGAAGCATACGTATCGCGGCAACCGCAAATACCGATATGGTAGGTATGAAGCTTGTCATATCGCCGCCGAGATAAATACGCAGAGAAATAAAGCCCAGCAGTCCGCATATCATCACGGTCTCCATTACCGGTCGCGGGGCTATCTGCAGCAGCATCTGCCGCTTCAGCACGGATACCCTCTCCCTGTATGCCCGGTCGTACTCTTCCAAAAAGAATCCCTCTTTCCCGGAGGCCTTGATCTCTTTTATTCCTTCAAACGACTGTATTATCCCTCTGTTCATCAGGGCGTTGGCCGCTCTGTTCCGCTGTCCCAGTGCCACCAGCTTTTTTCTGAACACAAAAAAGACGATAAAGAGGAAAACCGTCAGCAGTATAACTATCAGTATCGTGGTAAGCGCATCCTGCATCATAAGGAAGGCTATCAGGAATAAACAGGTCAGCGCCTCTGAGATCATCTGTATGGCATTAAGCGCGACCGTAAAAAAGCTGTCCACATCAAATCCGACGTTCCTGTGTAGCTCAGCCACACCGTGTCTCGTATGGAAAAGATAATCCCGGCTCATATAGCATTCCATCAGTTTCCTGGAAACAAGCCGCTGGTTCGTATATATGAAACGATACTGCATGCTGTACATGAAGAGAATATAGATATTCTTGATTATGTAAACTAAGATCAGCCCAATTGCCAGCACGAGTATCATAGTCCTGACGTCCGCTACATCAAGGCGCTGTGAAATATTTCTGTAAATACCGCTGTCCATTCTTGCCGGGTCGCTGACCAGGCTCACCAGAGGCAGTATGGCAGATACTCCGATCATTTCAAGCAGCGAACCGAAAGCAATGACCAGCAGCAGTATTCCCAGCTGCCACTTCTGTTTTCTGTCCAATATTGTGTTTACATAATACAGAATTTGTTTCATTTAATGTATCTATTCCATCCTATCCGATGGCAACCGCCCTTTTCGCAAGATATACTCTTTGCTGTTTTGACAGCAGTACTTCTTTATCACTTCCATGGATTTCAGAATGATAGGGATTGCGATGAGATGGCTTATAGTATACTGAAGCGCCTATATCATTACAGTGCTTGACATAGACACGTATGATTTCTCCTTCAAATCTCCGATGCATATCTGCCGCTACAGCCTCATCACAGCGATAGTCTCCTCTGTCAACAGAAAGCCCCTTAGGATCTGCAAAGGCAGCCGAGGAAACCGAACCATCACTTTTCCAATACATGACAGCAATCTCAGGGGGATATACCACCCTGTACAGTCTCTCATCATTATTAAAGGTATCATCCATAGAAATCACCTACCCTGCGATTTATCGTTTCAGCAGATACCGCAATTTTCTCGAATGATTCTTCGCCGTTATAATAAACTATAAATATCTCAGCCTCATCCCGCTCACCTATTTCCAGCTCCATGTGGTCGCGTCTCGAATTATCAAACTCCAGCTGGATCGTACCAAGAGCCGTGGGAAATATCTCCGGTTGAATGAGCAGTTTATCAACTATGTCGACAACCTTCTCTATCAGCTTTTTTGTAAATGGAGCCGCACCGTTACCATTCCAGTTGTCCTTGAGATTGCTTATAATCGAGAGCTTTTCCATGTTGCGATTCTTGACATTACCGTATGTATCGACTTTATCCGGTTTCTTTTTATCAGTCTCCCCCGTAAAGCTGCTTCTGTAGGCAGCCACTCTCCTCAGCTGATCAAGCCTCCTGTATTCCTCTTCAGAAATGATAACAACGTTTTTATCCTGCTTTCTGGGAACTATAACTGTCTCCCCGTCATAAGCGAGATCAAAATATTTTTTTATATTGGATCTTACATCCATCTGCTTCGCTACTACCATATTTTCCCTCTGCGATCAGGTACTTAAATACGTACGTTATTCGGTACTCTTATTGTATTGTATGCTGTCTCGCCGGTCAAGTTGCTTTCTTACCTTGGACGGTGTCTCTTTTTTCTTTAAGCAGAAATTAATTTCCGCCAGATCAATGGCGACTGTATTTGTATCCCTACCCTTCAGATTACGGCACTGAAGAGCCAGAGATATCGGACATATTTGAACGATCTGAGTCTTCAGTTAATTTCTTATGAAGTAAACAGGCTACATCCGTAAATGTACTTCCCCTGCTTCCGTATATACGCTCTGCTCCGGCCAATATCAGCAGTTCGCATACGGCATCCTGTATCCCCTCTTTTGAAAGACGACTTCTCTGTATATCAGTTAGCTCTATTATGTTGTCTCTATACCGTTTTAAAAAAAGATCGTAAACACCTGTATCATCTGTTGCGATGTATATCTTGACAGCTGGGTCATTGGCTATTTCCTCAACTATCTTTTTTTCAAAATATTCATCTATAGGATTTTCCCTGATACACTTAATATGGTCGGTTCTCCTTATATGCAGAGCCACATAATGCCCATATTCCTTTCTTCTTGCCCGTGCTCGCTCCAGTACGGGTCTGCTAAAGATCTCTTCCGTTATATCAGTCTCGCCATAATATTGGAAATAAGTATTTATGCATATCTTTTCTTCATTCAAAAGATTCTTTATCTTTAGCATTAATTCTGCTGGATCATATGTATCATTTTTTGTTATATCTAATCGGATCTTGTATCTGTCAAGATAGTCAGCATTCTTATAACTGTACGCTCGTTCTATAACTGCTTTCGCAATCCCATATTCTTTAAGGTTTTCTCTGAAACGACGCTTTGCAAGTAAAATATTTTTCACATTATCTTTCCCTATAGAAAAAATATCTTCAAAATTACATGCACATTCGGCATTATTCTTCCATATTATCCCATATTCAACTCCAAGTTCGGAGCAAAGCTGTCTTGTGGCATCTATTGCAAAAATCCTATTGCATAGCCCACCTTCTGGATGGATATACAACATCACTTAACGATTCCTTTATGACCAAATATTTTCTTTTTAATGACACGTAAGAATTTAATTCTTTTTATCTTATTCCAAAGAGTATCCGAATGCATGTACCAATAATAAAGCGTGATAATAATGTCAGGTCTTAACGTTTCTAAACGTACTTCTTTCCCATATATATGCATATTATCCATATTGATTTCCTTTTTACTTACATGTGTTCCTGAACCATCTGTCCCAAAATCAATAACGAAAGTACTTTTAGGATATACCGTAAACCGATCCTGCATACTCTGTGCAAAACACCACCTTATAGCCCATGAGTCAATTTTACCTTCCATCTGATAATTAAGCATTTTAATCATACTGTTTCCACTTCGGTTAAGCTTATGTATTAACCGTCTGTTTTTCTTAAAATGTGGATATTCTCTCATCTCCCAGTCTACAGTTATCCACCGATCCTTCCACGTTCCCCATCCATAGCTGCATCCTCTGTACCCGTAATATATATCATGTTTATAATATTTTAGAACCTTCAACGGTTCTGTGTATCCTGTCACGGACCATATGTTTTGCTTATCCTCATAATAATCCAATGCATTATTCATATACGTAAGATAATCCTTGGTTACTATCAGGTCATCCTCCACAACTATGACTTTAGAGAAACTTTCCATTACCTCGCTAACTCCGGATATGATACTATTAGCAAGCCCTACGTTAGAATTACGTTTTTTGATGTACACATTCTTAAATCCATTGTCAGAAAGAAATCTATCAATTACTTCTCTTGTAGTCTCTACATCTTTTTTGTCATTATCGTCTTTTGCTCCGTCAGAATAAATAAAGAGGTCTGTTTCAGTATGTCCGTCCGCAACCGACAATGCATTCAAACATGCTTTAAGTTTATCTGCTCTTCTATATGCAAAAACAATAACAGGGGCTTTCAAAATCATTTTTCGCATAACTCCTGATAGAAGTCATATGTCTGTCTGGCAGTATCGTCCCACGAATATAAATTAAGACGCATCCTGCCGGTGGATACAAGCTTATTTCTAACCTCTTCGTCTTCAAGAACTGTCATCATCTGTTGCGCCAGATCCTCCTCGTTTTCAAAATACAAGACCGCATTTCCCGCTATTTCCGGGAAACAACTGGCATTTCGTAATAAAACAGGACATCCACTGTTAAAAGCTTCCAGTATAGGCAGCCCGAATCCCTCATATTTGGAAGGATACACAAAACAGCAGGCTTTTCTGTATATCTCATGCATTTCTTCATCAGTAAAAGCCCTCTGTATTATCCTTTTGCCGATACCCAATATGTTTATTAGGTTTCTCTCCTCATTTGAAAAAGCTCCTCCACCTGCACATATAAGGTAAAGTGTACTGTATTTCTCTTTTATCTGCCTAAATGCATTCAGTACTACATGAAAATCTTTGTAACCGCCTCTTGCTCCTACGTACAGGATATAATCACCCGGAAGATCAGATACAAAGAGCGGTGTATCTCCGGATACTCCGGTAAACCCCAAATAAATGGTTGATATCGGCTTATGCTCCAGTGTCGGATAAATCTGCAAGAGATCCTTGCGTGTAAAATCAGATATCGTTATTATTCCGTCAGCATATTCCAGTATCCTTCGTTTAGCCTGAATAAAGCGGGTATTATCCTGCATAAAATGCTCATATGTCATGTCATGGACGGTTATAACGATTTTATACTCACGCTTACCGTAATCTGCGATATAAGAAGGCTCATAGTATGTGGGATGCAATATATCAATATTTCTTTTAAACAGTCTGTCCCCCGCAGCTTTCATTTTCATCTGCAGATCATTGATCATCCTGTTTCCGTGCTTTAAGAGCTTTCTTTGGGGTATCTTTTCTCTGAAATAATAGTTTTGTGATATTGCAGCGCTTATGTTGAAACTGTCCTGCTCATACTGAGACTCAAGATGTGAAATCAGTTCATAAAAATATCTGGATATTCCCCCGTATTTCTGCAGATACAGTATCTGATAGTCATACAATACTCTCATTTTCCAACTCCGTATGATCTGTAATACTCGCGATCATCAGCACCTCTCTTATTAACACCATGAAAAATGATCTTTTCATCCTTATACTTCTCACCGCATGATGATTTAGTGATACGTACAGCAAGACTCACCTGCGAAGCACCTGCAATCAAAGCATTACAACGGGACAGGGTCAGCATATCCCTCAGTACCTCATATCCCAGCCTGTAATGATGATCCGGTCTTTCATCTTTTGAAAAAGCAACCGAGACATCTCCGTCCGTTCTGTATACATCCTTATAAGTGATGACTCTTCCGGGAAATCTATTCTCTATCCTTCTGACAGCCTCTGCATCATCTGTGGCAAGAAAAATCCTGTCGTATTCTCCTGTCTCCAAAAGATCTGATGCCACTTCAATATACTCGTCAATTCCCGTAAATACGGGATGCCTGCTAAACCCACGCTTATAGTCGGTACCCCTGTAATGAATACCTATGGTTCTGTCGTTTATTCTGATATTCGAAATATCCTGTTCTATTTCATCCTTTGTTTTTTTATTCAGATGTATGTATTTAGCCGAAATCCGTCCGAGTAGCTCAATATATTCTTCACTTATCTCATAGTCTCCGGATTGCCTTGATGTAAGATCTTCTATTCGTGTATGTATATATTCCGCCTTAAATACATTTCTGCTTCTTAATGCCTCTTCTACAGAAATGCTGCCGGGCTGGAGATAATAATACTCGAAAGGATTATCTGTCTCATTAACCTCATGTGACTCGGCATACAGATAGTCCTTTGTAAATCTGACTACAGGTATAAGACCAAATCTGTCTGCAAAATACAGGTGCTTGAGCAGCTTATGGTACACGGCAAAAAAACCATTGTTTCTCTCGCAAAGCTCTATATAATATATATTCTTATCAGGATTATCAGGACCTAAGCTGTTGCATTTCAATATAAGGCTGTCTGTCTGAACAGCCTTTTTGAAATACTCTTTATCCCCGGCATGCTTAAAAGCATAGAGGGCACAGCCCATACGCGGCATTTTCTTTAACAGCCATTTCTCTGTTTTTCTCATGCTATATTTTTCTCGCCCCTGCTACCGACTTGATCAACCTATTAAGCGACGGACAATAAATAAACAATCCGTATCGTAATCGCTCATACATATTCATATCGGAGAATATCTTATCATAGTACTCTTTGTATCTCTGTAATATGAAATCTGTCTTTTCCGTCTCATTCGGATAATACTTCTTCATACTATAATAGTGAAACTGGGTACTTCTCATGAATTCCCTGTATGCCTCCTGAATAAGCCTGAGATTTCCCATTTTCTCAAAGTACATGCATCTATCCTCCATGGCATCTACAGCATCAAGCGATTTACAGGAATATCCGCTTCGTGTGATACTGTCGTTGCGTCTGAAGTGATAGTAAAGTTTTTTTGAAATGATCGCACCCTTTTTACACTCTCCAAGGATATGATGGATCACAAATTCATCCTCATGTATTCTACCCTCAGGAAACCTTATCTTACTGAATATATTACTACGGTACATCTTGCCGCATACAGTATGCATATATCCACGGCTTGCGCTATCGAAAAGAGCGGCATACAGATCATCACCGGAAAGCACTTTCAATATACCATTGCCGCCATCCGCCGAGAATGTGTCAGCCCCGCCTTGCTCCATAAGACATACCGCAATATCGGATTCACTGCTCCTGACAGCATCTGCAAGTGCAGATATCATCCCTTCACAAATATAGTCATCTGAATCTATAAACGTGACATATTTTCCGCCTATATGGTTCAATGCAGCATTCCTTGCACTCGAAAGCCCTCTGTTCTCCTGATGCAGTACATTTACACGTTCATCTTTTGCGGCATAACTGTCGCATATATCGCTGCTTCCGTCAGTACTCCCGTCATCCACAAGCCATACTTCAAGGTCACTATATGTCTGTGCAAGTACAGAGTCTACACATCTTTCAAGATAGTCCTTTACGTTATATACCGGAATTATAACCGATACTTTGGCATTTTCTGTTTCCATGTTATTGTTTAAGTGCCTGTTGCCGCGTCTACAGCTCTTCTTATCTGTCTTTTGATCCCCGTGGGATTCAGGCTGCGAAGTGCCCTTTTTATGATGTCTGAATGGTTTCTGTAAAATTCCCTGCTTATTCTGTCATCAGGTTCTAAGTGTTCAAACCTGACGGTCTCCCCGTATGTATGCCGGTTGTCATTCACATGCTTTGACAGCCTCTGGTGTGTACCGGAGCCGTCCACTCCTGTATTTTCAACAAAAGATCTAACCGGATATACCGTATACTTATCCTGCATGCTTTGGGACAGGCACCAACGTATGGCCCATGAATTCACTATACCAGCTTTCTGATCCTTCAGTATACGGGTCATATCACTGCCGCCGCGCTCGAACTGCTTTCTCAGCTTTTTATCATATATGATCCTGTCAAAATCCTTCATTTCCCAGTCTACCGTGTCCCAGCGGTCTTTCCAGGTGCCCCAGCCGTAGCTGCAGCCTCTGTATCCCATATATATATCATGATCATAGCTGTCCAGAGCCTTGAGCGGTTCCGAAAAGCCTGTTACCGACCATACTTTTTCATCATTCGTATAAAAATCCAATGCCCCGTTGATATAAGTAAGGAAATCGCCGGTCACCGTCAGATCATCTTCAAGCACGATCACTTTCCCGTATTTATCAATGATCTCGCTTACTCCAGATATGACATTCTCAGCAAGTCCGATGTTCTCTGGCCTTTCAGTCACGTGGAGTCCACCGAAGGAATGACCTGACTTGAGTTCATTAAGAAACCGCCTGACTTCATTTACCCTCTCTGTCTGGATCTTGTCAGCCATGTCCCTGATACCATCGGAAAAAACGAACACCTCGGCTGTCTCATGTCCGTCAGTTTTCATAAGAGAACCAATGCATTTCTTAAGCTTGTCCTCTCTGTTATACGCTAATATCACTATAGGTGCTTTCATAACCACTTATGCTTTACTCGCAATATTTCTCTATATATTCCCCGAAAAACGGGAGAACGATCTCAGCCATGCCATAGGATGATGCAGAATCAGCCAACAGTCCCATCTTTTTCAGATTGTTGCTATATACTTGATAGTTGGCGCCATTTTTCATTTTACTCTGCACCTCGTGTCTCCTTTGCGGTCCCGAAGAAACTATCTTCAGGATCTCCTTTTCACCTTCAGGAAGTTCGTTCCATATTTTCTCATAGCATTGCGAAAAAAGCTCACCTTTCGCCTGTCTTAGGATATAGTCTTCAGATTTATCCTTGTACGTAAAATACGCACTGCCTATCACCTGATATGCGTAGGCAAAGCCCTTCGTCATTTTTGCTATTTCAATAGCCTTTTCTTCATCAACAGATAATACATTCTCATATTTCAATGCCATGGCGGGTAGGCTAAAGGGTTCCGTCTTTATCTCTGCGGCCCGCTTAAAAAAAGTAAGATTGGATACCTCGCCCAACTCGTGGAAATTGTGGTAGACACCTGAACAGATCAGATATACAGGCCACGGTCTAGTCCCGTCGCCATTTGTTTCATTTCTCAGAAGCTTTGCAAATATAGAGCAGAACTGCGTCATGCTCTCGGTCTTTGCCACATCATCTATGCATATTAAAACCTTCTTTCCACCTCTGATCAAAATATCCATCAGTTGCTCAAGTCTGACCTCATCATCGATCTGATCATCTTTCAGACTGATACCGGCACTGAGAAATGGGAGTGAAACTGTTACATCCGTTTTTTCCGCTACGATATATTTACGTATCTCCTCTTCACGCGAAAGATAGGAAATAATGGTTTTGGTAATATCTCTTGCTGAGGAAAGATCATATGACAGCCATCCCTCTTTTTTTTGTTCATCACTCTTGTAATGCCTTAAGATATTTCCGAGAATGACGGTTTTCCCCGACCCTCGCACACCCTCTATCTTATATACGGATTCTGATGGTATCTCATAACTGAAATTGGAATAGATCTCAGCTTCCTTTCCGGTTTCTATATTTGCTTTTCCGGTTCTCCCTGGTGTATGTGTAAAAGGATTTTGCATAATACTTTGTCCTCCGTGCTGATAAATGTTAATTGCTTAATTTGATATTACACTTCTTTACACCTATTTACAACTTATTACAGCCTTAAATGATCATTACATCTTTTTACACCTCATTACAGGTTTCTGTGCGTTTTACACCTGTTTACACGTTTTTAAAAGGATTTCCGATACCGCTTTCCGTGCGGCTTCAGGGGAATACTCTTCCTCTTTCTTTCGTATAGTTTCTTCATTATACTCAAAGGTCTTATCCCAGTTTGAGATTATGTTAACCATATCGGATGCCTTCCCATATCTTCCCATATGTCTTCCGGTTTGACCTTCATCCACCATATCGCCTGCGCTACCCATATCAGGTACGATCACCGGAGTACCTACGCTGTACGCTTCCGTTATGGACATAGGGTGTCCCTCCAGCAATTTCGTGGGATAAATCAGGGCTTTTGCCTTTGACAGCAGTTCAGTCACCTTTGCCAGGTCTACCTTGCCTATATAGTCTACTTTTTTCAGATCATTATTTTTGATAAACTCTGCCACATATTCCGACATCTCACCGTCTCCGCAGATAATTAGTCCCGGGCAACCAGCCTCATCATTTATGTAAACTATGCATTCAAGTATTCTCCATGCCTCCAACAGCTCATATATACCCTTATTCTCACTGAGTCTTCCGGCATAGATAAAGGTGTTGTCTCGCTCGGAATATGCCCTCCACTTTATATCAGTATCTGTATGATTTGATTTTATGTAAACTCTGCTTGAATCTATTCCGATCCCTGCATCAAGTAAAATATCTCTTTGAAGCTCTGAAAGACAGGCAAAGCTTATCCTGCCGTATATTCCGAGTCTTCGCTGCCTTTTAACAGTAAGGAGCCTGTTATCTCTGTAGCACTTATTTTTGATTGAATTATGTAAACCGTATACAGGGCATTCCCTGCATTCATTACCTCTGCAGCGCTCTCCCGTCAGCTTTGCTTTCCGATCCTCACGATAGAGTATCCCACATGGGCATATCAGTCTGAAATTATGCACTGTCTGTATTACCGGCACGTCACATTCCAATGCCGCCTCATATATGGCTGTCCCGATCATCCACAGGGTATTGTGTACCCATATGACATCCGGCCTGCGCTCTTCTATCAGCTGTCTGTACTTTTTCTTCGCAGCCGGTGACCACACATACCCTATCGCCACACCGAGTCTGGCAGGAAGACTCATTTTATCCAGAATATCATTTGACTTTATGTAAACCGATACCTCGTGTCCCATATCCCTAAGGAGCCGGATATCGTTTTTTACAGCCGTATCCTCTCCTCCGGGTATCCTGTATTTACAATGTACAACCAGTATTTTCAAGTCCGATCCCCTGCCTGAAGCCTTTGACACGGTCAAATCCCCGTGCGTCTGATGATCCCTCTCTCAAAAAGTATAGATTGAAGTAAGCTTATGTTCAAGGGCAAAGGAACCCGGGACTTAAAAACAGCGGCCGACTGTCCAGTCGGCCGCATATCCTTCAGATCACTTTTATGGGCTTAAATAAGGGATTCACATCATACATTAAATCTCCCGATCGTCTCCTGCAGGCTGTCAATGCCGTTGAGCACATCCATGGTCTCTGTAGCCACTGACTCACTTGACGATGTGATCTCCTGCAGATTGTTGTTGATATCCTGCACTGCCCTGCCGAGATCCTCCTGTGTATTGTCAATGGTAGTGATACCTGTCTTGATGCTTCCCATGGACTCAGAGAGCTCCTTGGCATTGGCATTGAGCGACTGGCTTACCTCTCCGTAGAAATCAGCATCCGACTTGTAGCTCTGGGCAAGCTTTTCCATATTCTCATAGTCACTCAGTACCACATCACTGAGGAATTTCAGTATGCTGTTGCTCTCATCCGAAAGAGCCTTTACGCTGTCCATCACCTTCTGAGTCAGGTCATTTACCTTCTCTATCTCATTCTTGGTCGTATTTGCGAGTCCGTTTATCTCATCCGCGACTACCGCGAAGCCTCTGCCTGCTTCACCTGCTCTCGCAGCCTCTATAGATGCGTTAAGCGCAAGCAGGTTTGTCTGATTTGCGACACCGCTGATGACGTTTGAGACATCTACTATCTCGTCGATCACCTTTGCGTCGTCTATAGCCCTCTCCAGCTTCCTCTGTGACTCGCCTGTGACTGCTACCGCATGCTCCTTGTTCTTGAGCACTTCGGGTACCATAGCTTCCACACGTTCTATGATCTCTCTGGTGCGCACCGTCATATCATCGGTCTTCTGCATCAGGTTGTCTACCGTGTCATTTACTTCATTGCTTGCTTCATTGATCCGGCGTATACTCTCCGTCTGCATATCGATATTCGCGCCGGTCTCCTGCATCGTAGAGCTGATGTCGGTTATGTTGCCATTTATGCTCCCGATCCTCTCGTTGGTATCCGTCATCTTCGTATATATATCGGATGACTCATCCCTTGTCTTGTGGATCGTATCTATGACACGCTCCTCCATCTCATGGATAAGATAATTGATCTCCTCCACTTCATTATTCGTTTTCGCGACGTTAGCTGATCCGATTATCTTCTCCTCTATGAATACCTTCATATTCTCTACCGGAGCCAGCAGCTTCCTTATCAACCATACCATTATGAGTATCGCTATGATGAGAGCTGCCACTGATACCAGTACCGCCGTAATGGTCATGTTTCTCATGGGAGTACTGACAACAGCTGTCGGGAGCGCGATACCGAGTACCCAGCCGCTCTTTTCGATCGGCGCAGTCGCGAAATAATTACTCTCACCGTCATAATCCTTAGTCTTTATCACACTTCCTCCGGGAGAAACGACGATAGGTGAAAGACTGCCCATCTCAGAAGCAACCGCTGTAGCGGTATCCTCTCCGGGCTCAAAAGCCGTATTCTCATGTATTATATAATTGCCGCTGGAATCAACAAGAAAACCGTACTGACCTCCATCCTTAGGTATGCTGTCCATTACGGAGTTTATGGTATCAAGCGTCACATCGGCGCCTACCACTGCTATCAGCTGTCCGTCATAATATATAGGTGATGCTACGGTGATACACATACCTCCTATGAGCACATCCATGTACGGATCTGTGACAACCGTATGCCCCGCTGCCTCTGCAGCTTTATACCATCCTCTTGCCGTAGGGTCATATCCCTCCGGAGTGGTGGCATCGGGATCCGACTGCGCGAACTGCTTGTCGTATGTCCCGATATACATATTTAAGAGTTCGCTCCTGTTTGCCGCATGTGAGCGGAGTATGTTCAAAAGCTCATCAAACTCGGGCTCTGCGGTATGCAGTCCGTTTACATCGTAAACTACACCCTCCACCATTGTCCGCTCTCCCTCGAACCAGATATCGATGTTGCCAGCAAATTTGTCAGCCTGATACTGAAGCATTTCAGTCTGTGACTTTGTCAGACTGTTTTCGGCCAGCATCACACTGATGCCGTTTGAAATGAGCAGAGCCAGCACCACTATAATGATCACAGTGGATGTGATCTTGGAATTTATCGTTTTTCCCATCTTTTTCCTCCTCAGAAAAATCCCAACCAAAAAAACATGATTATAGTATCATTTCACATGGTATACAGCAAGAAAAATTTCAGCTTTTTTTAGGGGCTCTGTTGTAGAGTGCCGTGAGCTTCTTAAGCCTGCTTTTTCTGGAAGCGTTAAATGCCCCCGGCTTCATCCTCCACTCCCAGTTGCCGCCTATCGTGGAGGGGTGGTTCATCCTCGCATAGTGCGGAAGCGACAGGATATCCTGCATGGGTATGACTGCGGTATCGGCCACCGAAGCAAAGGCAGTTCTTATGAAGTACCAGGGTATGTCCTTATCCTTCGTATCCTTAGGGATATTAAGATATTCCGCGGCAAATCTTCTGTCTCCCGCGCTGATATCATAGTACCAGGAAAGCGTGGTATCGTTATCATGCGTACCGGTATATACTACGGAATTCTTCGCGTAGTTATGCGGAAGATAGTCAGACTCCTCTCTCGGATCGAATGCAAACTGCAGCACCTTCATCCCCGGATAGCCGGTTCTCTTTACGAGTCTCAGTACGGAAGGTGTGAGAAATCCGAGATCCTCAGCGATCACCTGCTTCTCCCCGAGCTTCTTTTTCATCGTTTCAAAGAGCTCATAGCCCGGTCCCTTGACCCAGCTGCCGTGTCTGGCATTCTCTGCCGGACAGGGTATACGATAATATGCGTCAAATCCTCTGAAATGATCTATTCGCACTATATCATAGAGGCTGAAGCACTTCTTAAGACGCTTCATCCACCATGAATATCCGCTCTTTTTATGTACATCCCATCTGTAGAGAGGATTGCCCCAGAGCTGTCCGTCAGCCGAGAACGCATCCGGAGGACATCCTGCCACAGCTATCGGATGCAGCTCATCATTAAATTCAAAGAGCCCGGGATGCGCCCATGCATCAGCGGAATCAAACGCCACGTAGATCGGTATGTCACCCACTATCTCTATACCCTTATTGTTCGCGTATTTTTTAAGCTGCTTCCACTCAACGGAAAACTCATACTGGAGAAACTCATAAAACTCTATATCCGCCGCATACTTTTGCTTCGCCTTTTCCATCACGGACTGTTCCCTTATCCTGAGTCCCTGCTCCCAGCTCTCCCAGCTCCTTCCGCCATGAGCGTCCTTTAACGCCATGAAAAGGGCGTAATCAGGGAGCCAGTAGGAATTGGTCTTCACAAATGACGCAAAGCCCTTGTCTGATGCTATCCCGGAGCGCTTATATGCCTTTCTCAGCAGTCTGAATCTCGAATCATATATCCTTGCGTAATCGACACGCTTCTCATCCCTGCCCCAGTCGTAGCTCTCACATTCCTTATTTGTGAGCCACTTCCTGTCTATAAGAGCCTCGGGATCGATATAGTAAGGATTGCCCGCAAAGGTGGAAAAGGACTGGTACGGCGAGTCTCCGTAGCTCGTCGGACCTAACGGCAGTATCTGCCACAGACTCTGCCCTGCGTCCTTAAGGTCATCCACAAATTTATACGCTTCCTTTGAGAAGCAGCCTATACCATACTTTCCCGGCAAAGACGAGATCGCCATCAAGACACCGCTTTTTCTCATGATCTTTTTTCTCCTGCCGTTTAAAGACTACGGACTTCAAAACACACAATGAATATATTATAATCCAAAAGGTAATGCAAGATTGAAAGGAAGCACGATAACATCATGAACGTAATAGAAAGCAGCACCTACAGGATAAGTGTCCTTACCGACAGATTGATACGTCTCGAATATCAGCAGGACGGATTCTTCGAGGACAGACCTACTCAGGTCGTGATAAACAGAGACTTCGGAAATACCGAATACAGTCTGTCGCGTGATAAGGACGATATCATAATGGAAACAGACCGGCTGAAGCTGCGCTATGACTGCATGGCATTTTCATCGGTCGGGCTGTCTGTCTGTGTAAAGGAAACCGGAGAGCTCTGGCATTTCGGGGACGTATTTGCCAACTCGGACAGGAATCTCGGAGGGACGGCAAGGACTCTGGATCAGACTGATGGCTTTGCAGAGCTGAATCCCGGCATATTCGGCGAGTACGGATATGCCATTATTGACGATAGCATGAGTGCCGTATATGAGGACGGCGAATTCCGGTCAAGAGCTCATCTGTGTACAGATATTTACTTCTTCGGCTATGGCAGAGATTACTTCGGCGGACTTCATGATTTTTATTCTCTTACCGGCAAGACCCCCATGCTGCCAAGATATGCCCTCGGAAACTGGTGGAGCCGGTTTTACAGATATACCGAGGAGAGCTACCTCAGTCTGCTTGATAATTTTGAGAAAGAAGACATTCCTCTTTCCGTGGCCGTGATCGACATGGATTGGCACATTACCGAGGTCGACGGAAAGTACGGCACCGGATGGACGGGATTTACCTGGAATAAAGAGCTCTTTCCCGACCACCGAAGATTCCTGAGGGAGCTCAAGAACAGAAAGCTTGCAGTCACTCTCAATCTGCATCCTGCCGATGGAGTAAGGGGCTTTGAGGAAGCGTATCCTGCCGTAGCAAAAAGACTTGGCATAGATCCCGCCAGCGATAAAGCCTGTGATTTTGACTTTTCCGATCCTGACTTCAGGGCTGCGTACTTTGAGGAGATCATACATCCTTATGAGGAGGAGGGCGTGGATTTCTGGTGGATAGACTGGCAGCAGGGCACCGGAAAAACGAATGATGCGGCAGATCCTCTGTTCCTGTTGAATCATTACCATTACAAAGACCAGGAGGACAGATCCGCCAGACCCATGATTTTTTCCAGATATGCGGGAGTCGGCAGCCACAGGTATCCGATCGGCTTCTCCGGAGACACCAGAGCCACATGGAGGAGTCTTGCATTTCAGCCCTATTTCACATCTACCGCTTCAAATATAGGCTATGGATGGTGGAGTCATGATATCGGAGGTCATATGCATGGCGACAGAGACGATGAGCGGCTGATACGCTGGATACAATACGGCGTGTTCTCTCCGATAATGCGCATTCACTCCACCAACAGCCCCTTTGCCAACAAAGAGCCCTGGCTCCTGACCGAGCCTTACCGCAGTAACATGGGATATTATATGAGACTCAGACACAGCCTTATACCGTATCTTTATACTCAGGTACAC
>CAJOME010000010.1 GCA_905235585.1 uncultured Lachnospiraceae bacterium
AAAGTACTCACTGTCAGGGGCGAAAATGCATGGATGCATTTTCGAGGCGTCTTCGCATGGAAGCGAATAAAGCCGTCCCCGTAACTTGATATATACTGTTACTGTACTTTCTTAGTGCTATAGAAACGCAGTTACTAAGCAACAAAAGCTATATGACTCACAAGAGCCTATAGCATATGTCGCAGAAACATATATGTTCATGCGACTGCGGGCTTCTTGAGGCAACGCCGCAAGAAGTCATGATTCAGAACTAACACATAATAACACAAAACAAAAAAAAATTAAAAAATCGAAAATTTGTTCGATAAACTATTGACATCAGAATGTGTGTTCGATATAATCATGATACAAACAAATGTTCGCAACAGATGTTCGATTTAACTGTATAAGGGTGACCGACATGAGAGACACATACGAAAAGAAATCAGAGAATAAAGTATTGAGAAGAGCCAGGATACGAAGGAGAAATGAGCACAGGAATATGATGATAAGGTTTATATTATCTCTTGTCATTGTTATGATGATCACGACATTTACTCTTTCACTCAGATCATTTGCTCTCGCAAAAGACAGATCCGAGCCGACCTATAAGTATTATACAGCTTATACGGTACAGCCAGGAGACAGTCTGAGTTCGATCGCGTCAGAGTATATCAGCGATGAGTACTCTTCTTCTCATAAATATATTTCTGAGGTCGTATCGATCAATCATCTGATTTCAGCCTCCGATATAAAAGCCGGTCAGGTTATCTATATACCTTATTATTCAACCGAGCTAAAATAACAGCCCGATACATTGATTCTCCCTAAACATATATCTACTATACATTGACTTCCTGCTTTCCTCCGAGGAAAGTGGGAAGTTCTTTTCCCTCTTTGATCCACTGGCTGTATTCCGCTATTGCGGCAAACATCACGTCGCCGGATGAGTTAAGCGCAGTCTCTACAGAGTCCTGTACCACACCAATGATAAAGGATTCACGCAGGCAGCGCAATAATTGACTTGATCATTTATCTCCTCTTTAATTATTATATATCTACGATCCTTCCGCCCTTCCAGATATGCTCAAGATTGTAAAATCCCCTTGCTTCTCTGTCAAAAAGATGTACTATTATGTCTGTATAGTCCATAAGTATCCAGCTGGATCTGTTTCTTGAGTGCCCCTCAATACTCTTTGCCGGTATACCTGAACGTGTCATGTATTCATCTACGGCATCCTGAAGAGCTTCCATCTGATTTGGGTTATTTGCTGTCGCAAGTATAAAGCAATCTGCTATATCAGAAAGCTCGGTTATATCGATTATCTTTATATCTTCTGCCTTTTTTGCATCAAGTGCCTCATATATCCCTTTTGCGGTTTCTTTTATATCGGTCATCAGATCCTCGTCTTTCATTTATCTTCAGTTATTCTGAGATAGTATTCATATGTATGTGATGTCTGCAAATCTACAGCGGCTGATTTTGTATTAAGATAGTTTAGCGTATCGTGAAGTATCTGTCTTATGGCACTGTCAATATCCGTAAAAGCAAGCTGTCTTATCTCCGGCAGGTTACGGGCATGATCTCTTCTCGGCTCTATATAGTCAGCGGTAAATATGATCTTTTGCAGCAGACTCATCGCAGGTTCACCTGTAGTATGCGTTCTGACCGCATTGATTATATCTTTATCAGTTATACCATATTTATGTTCCGCAAGAAAAGCTCCGAGTTTCGCGTGTATCAGTGCCGGGTTGTTTATCTCGATATCTGTGAGCTCTATACCATATTTTTCACACAGCTTCAGCTTCTCTGGTGTGGGTATGCATTTGGCACAATCATGAAGAAGACCGGCAGTGAAGGCATCATCAATATCGGCACCGTATCTCATGGCAAGACAGGAGGCAGTATATGCGACACCAAGGGTATGCTGGTATCTGTCATTGTCGAGCTCTTTTTTTATCCTGTGCTTTATCTCATTGTTTTTTTCAGTCATCTGTACAATCCGTTTTCATTTATGTATTTTATAAGACCCTCCGGCAAAAAACCGCTTACATCCTTTCCCTCATGTATCCTTTTCCTTATCTCAGTGGAGGATGTGTCATCGGGCTTAAGATGCAGTATACGTATGGCAGCATCATACCTGCCCTCATATATCTTCATCTGACATGATATATCCTCAGCAGTATCATTACCTCTTGCTGCTACTACAATGATACAGTTCTTAAAAATATATCCGGGATCACGCCAATTATCCATCGCAAAGAAAGAATCCGTGCCTGCGATAAAGTAATAGGTATTATCCGGAGCAAGCGTGATAAGCTCACGCAAAGTATCACAGGTATATGAATTACCTTCGCGTTTGATCTCAATATCAGACACTTCAAGCCTGCTGTCTCCCCTGCATGCCTCCCTGCACATTTCATACCTGACATCACCGGGAAGTACCCCCGTGTCCTCCTTCAGATAGGATATCCCGCTGGGGATTATCAATACTTTGGCAAGATGCAGCTGCTCATACGCAAGTCGAGCCAGCTCTAAATGCTTATTATGTATAGGATTGAAGGTTCCCCCTAATAATCCGATACTGTTTACTGCCATCTTTTTGTCATTCCTTTCTCTTACGGCAGAGAGATCTTGGGCTTTTTAGCCCTGCGATACAATACAAAACGCCTTCCTATCACCTGTACCAGTATACTCTCCGTCCTTTCAGCCGCTGTTTCCGCTATGGAACGTACATCGTCCTCGCAGTTTTTCAGTACGGCTACCTTTATCAGCTCACGTGCTGCAACCGCATCATCAAGTCCTTTTAATATCTCGGGTGTGAGTGACTCCTTCCCAATATGGTATACAGGATCCATCTCCATAGCGAGACCCTTTAAATATGCTCTTTGTTTTGAAGTAAGTGTCATGCTCTCTCCTGTGTCAGTTATAGTAGTCAAAATAGTGCCCGTACATCCTCACGGTATCGCCGTCCTGTATCCCAAGCTCCTTCAGCTCGTCAAGTATCCCGTTTTCCTTAAGAAATTTTTGGAAGAACAGAAAACCCTTTTCGGAATTGAGATTGGTGTAACCGAGCATTTTCTCTATGCGCGGTCCCTCAAGCACATACTCCTTTTCTTTTTCATCATATGATACAGTATAAGGCTCGGAAGCAGCTATGTTAAACTCAGGGAAGTATTCCTGTACGAACATGGGTCCTTCCTCTTTATGGGAGGCTACAATACCGGACACATGATAAAGCAGCTCTCTTATACCCTCTCCGGTCGCGGCACTTATCGGAAATACTCTTGTATCGGCACTTTCATATTTATCTTTAAGCTTTTTTAATACTGCCTCTCTTTCATCCGGCAGAAGCAGGTCAAGCTTGTTCGCTGCGATGATCTGGGGTTTCTTCTTCATATCTGCATCATAAGCCATAAGCTCATGGTCGATCCTTGCTATATCCTCTGCCGGATCCCTGCCCTCAACTGATGCCGCATCGACTATATGTATCAGCACCTTGGTACGCTCTATATGACGCAAAAAATCATGACCTAGACCTACGCCGTCCGCAGCACCCTCTATCAGTCCCGGTATATCCGCTATCACAAAGCCCGGCGCATCCTGCAGGTCAACGACAGCCAGATTTGGTTCAAGGGTGGTAAAATGATAATCCGCTATCTTCGGCTTTGCGTTGGTCACCTTTGATAAAAGCGTGGATTTGCCGACATTAGGATAACCGACAAGTCCTACATCGGCAATACATTTAAGCTCAAGAAGTACTTCAAGCTCTATAGCATCGCCTCCCGGCTCAGCATATTGGGGTATCTGCATCGTGGATGTGGCATAGTGCCAGTTGCCTTTGCCGCCCTTACCTCCGACAAGAGCAACAAAAAGGGTATTATCTCCGGACATATCAGTGATGACCTTGTGGGAAGCCGCCTCAAATACAACCGTACCTTCAGGTACTTTTAATATAATGTCTTTACCGTTCTTTCCGTGGCATCGCTTCGCGCCGCCCTCTTCACCGTTTCCCGCGGCATATTTACGTTTGAATCTGAAAGCCTGAAGTGTATTCAGCCCTTTATCCACTTCAAAAACTACCGAGCCGCCCTTGCCGCCGTCTCCACCGTCAGGTCCGCCCGCGGCCACGTACTTTTCTCTGCGGAAGCTCACATGTCCATCGCCGCCCTTACCCGATATGATAGTTATCTTTGCCTGATCCGCAAACATCCGTCCTCCAAAATCGTTACTATTCAAAGGCCTTTGGTAGGCGATAGTAACGGGTTTTGCCAATTATATATAGTAAGCGAAATTAAGGATTTCGCTTACTATAACGCTCCGCGAGGATGCGCACGGATTTCGTAAGGAAATATGCGGCTTTCAGCCGCCAAAATCCGGCGCAGTAAACGACAAAACGAAAAAAGTTTTGTCGTTTACTATAATTCAAAATTAACAAAGGACTTCGAACTATCCTGCAGTCCGAAGTCCCATAAAAACATAGTCAGTAAATATTACTTTTCCTCTACAGCGTAAACGCTTGCCTGCTTTCTGTACTTATCCTTCCTTTCGAAACGGAGCACTCCGTCGATCAGAGCATACAGCGTATCATCTCCGCCCCTGCCGACATTCTTGCCGGGATGAATATGAGTACCGCGCTGTCTGTAGATTATGTTTCCGGCAGTAACGAACTGACCGTCTGCTCTTTTTGCGCCAAGTCTCTTTGCCTCGGAATCACGTCCGTTCTTTGTGGAACCGACTCCCTTTTTATGAGCAAAGAACTGAAGATCAAGATTAAGCATCTTTATTTCCTCCTTTAACTCTCTTCCAATACTTTCACGTAGCTGCTGCCGTACTTTTCTTCGATGGTCTTCACCCCCAGATGAAAGGTATCCAGCAGCAATCTTAAACCATCGCCCGGATCCCCGGAAAGCCTTGCTTCTATGAAGCCGTGCTCTTTATCTACTGTGACATCCATATTGTTTTCCGGCAGAAAGCTCTCAATCGCATTCAGAGTATTTATCGTAAGGACGGAAACTGCCGCACACACGATATCCTTTCCCGCATCGGCAAAAAAAGCATGTCCTGAAACCCTAAAGCCGATGATACCGGAATTGCTGTCACGTTTGATCCGGATCTCTATCATACACTATACTGTAAAACGCCTTTTAAGCGTTGATCTTATCGATCTGTACCTTTGTGTATGCTTGTCTGTGACCGTTCTTCTTATGATAGCCGGACTTTCTCTTGTAGCGGTATACTATGACCTTTTTGCCTTTGGTCTGATCCAGTACCTTGGCTGTGACCGTAGCCTTGTCTACCAAAGGACTGCCTACTACCAGCTTGTCTCCGCCTACTGCAAGAACCTGATCGAAAGTCACATCTTTTCCGGTCTCGACGTCAAGCTTCTCTACATAGATGACATCGCCCTCGGAAACCTTGTACTGCTTTCCGCCTGTTGCAATGATCGCGTACATACGACACACCTCCTGTCTTTTACTCGCTGACCGGGAACAATAAGGCAACTGCTCCCTACGGTGGTATCCTTATAAAAGGACACACTTATACCATTCCATGCGGCATACCCCGATATAATATCAACTGAATCGCCCAAAGTCAAGCTTTTTGTATAGCGAGTATCGCCATCGTTAGCATATCATGATATAATGCTTCCATGTTCGCACTATTCATTATGCTTTTAGCTCGTTGATGATAGCGGTGGGGTTCTTCTTCGTCTGGCTTTCTATATTCTATTATCTCATGGATACGAGTGAGAGACAGTTATGCCGTGCTGCAATCTGGGTCATTAGCGGAATAGCGATGGCTAATTTTTTTGTGGCTATGTTTGTAGCAGGACATAGTATTTTTTTGAAGGTGTTAAATGTATGGCATATAACATTATACTCCTATATATAGATCCGGGTACGGGAAGCATGCTATTTACGATACTGATAGGTCTCGTAGGTACGGCGATGTTTCTTGCAAAAAAACTCTGGCTCAAACTAAAATTCCGCCTCTCCGGTGGTAAAGTAACCATATCAGAAGAGAATGCTCCATATGTTATCTTTAGCGACAGCAAGAATTATTGGAGTACATTTAAACCGGTATGTGACGAGTTTGAGAGACGAGGAATGGATGTTGTGTATTGGACGGCATCGCCTGATGATCCGGCCTTGAATGAGGAATACGAGCATGTAAACTGTGAATTCATTGGAGAGGGAAACAAGGCTTTTGCCAGACTGAATATGATGCGGGCTGACATATGTCTGTCAACTACTCCCGGCCTGGATGTATATCAATGGAAAAGATCAAGGTACGTGAAATACTATGTACATATTATGCACAGTGCAGCAACAACCCTGCTCTACAGGATGTTTGGAATGGATTACTATGATGCGCTGCTTCTCACCGGAGACTTCCAAAGGAAAGAGGTGCGGGAGCTTGAAGAGGTAAGAAAGGATCCCCCAAAGGAAATAGAAGTGGTAGGATGCGTCTATCTTGACGGATTAAAAAGGAAGCTGGATGAGTCTGACCGGGTACAAAGAGAAACAGATAAAAAGACCATTCTTCTTGCACCTTCATGGGGAGATGCCGCAATATTGAAGGTCTATGGAAAGAAACTGATAGATGCGCTTATCAAAACAGGCTACAGGATAATAATCAGACCACATCCCCAGTCGATTAAATCGGAAAAGGATATGATTGAAATGCTGATGAAGGAATATCCGGAAAACGAGGATCTGGAGTGGAACAATGACGTGGATAATTTTGATGTGCTTCGCAGAGCTGATATTATGATCACAGATTTTTCTGCGGTGATACTGGATTTTGCTTTGGTATTTGATAAGCCGGTAATATACGCTGAGTATGATCTCGACAAATCCGTGTATGATGCTGCCTGGATAGAGCATCCCCTATGGCAGGAAGAGATGTTCCCGAAGCTTGGAACAGCTTTGAAAGAGGAGCAATTCGACGATTTGAAGAGTGTCATAGACAGCATGATATCAAGCGGATCTTTTGCTTCCGGTAGGAAAAAAGCCAGAGAGGAGGCATGGATGAATATAGGGCACAGTGCAGAACTGACAGTAGATTATCTCATTCGTAAGTCAGAGCAGCTGCATATTTGAATTATTTTTACTGATTATATTAGTTTTTACTATTGTTCACAACAAAAAAAGGCTGAAACAGCGCAGACAAAAGAACTGTCCCTCCTGTCTCACCCCTGTCTCACTACAATATCAGTCGGCTCTGACGTAGATCTCCTCTGCGCCTACATCCTCATAGAGCACATAATGACCAAATACATAGTTTTTGACATCCTCGTCATCAAATGCGTCCATCTGCTCCGAAAGGATATAGTGAGGACGTATGATATCCAGATAGTACATGACATTAGTCTTGATCTGCGGATTAAGATGCATGAAATAAGGCAGGTTTACAGGATATCTGTTTGCGGGCAACAGCTGATTGACCTCATAAAAGATCATGCCTGACTCCAGATCGTATATGTCATTCCACTCGTTTTTGGGTATATAAGTGAGCACCTGCTTGCACTCCTCTACATAAGAATCCTCGGTGCGCTTTGAAATCTCGATATTTTCCTTTATCTTATTCTTGCTGTCGACGTAATAATGATCGAAGATCACAAAAAGCATTATCAGCCACAGTATCCGTCTTTGCAGTCTGATACGTTTTCTTGTAAAGACAGTCTTTTTTGAGGGTTCCTCTCCCTCTGCGACGATCGGCGGCTCGCTCCAGTATATGAATATGATCAGCATCATAAATATCAGCGAAGGTATGGTGAGCAGGAAGTAATAATCATACGGTGTGCCGAGATGCAGCGCGGCCCAGGTGATAAAGGACAGTACAAATCCGAATATCTTAAGGTATTTCTGCTCGGGATCAACCCTTTTGACCGGTACGAGCAGTGTCGCAAGGAAGGAAACATAGCAGATTATTATCTTTATCTCCCATTCATAGGAAAACTTCTCATAGTAGTCGGTCCCACGCTTAAAAGCGAATACGAAGGCCGCATAGATAAAGTCCGAAAATGCTCCGTTTAGAGCGAAATATACACATACGGGAATAAAGATGATTGCGACACCCAGCATAAAATATGCTATTATTCCCGGCAGCATACGGTACTGCTTTTTCATAAGGAGCACTATGAGTACCGTGATAGCGCAGGCAGCCATAGGCGCGCAGGTAGTCACCTTGGACAGCAGCATTATCCCGAAAGAGACACCGAATACAAGAGCTGGCGTCATATATTCATCATAATAGCCGTATTTCAGATATCTTAATGCAAGAAAGATACACGCGAAATTAAACGGCATCATATATTCTTCGCAGGTATTACCTCCCCAGAATGGTGAGATGGCGATAAATGTCGTAAATATGAATATCAATGCAGCCTGCCAGCGTTTGATATAGAGCAGACAGGTCTTCCAGATGAAAACACAGGAAAACGAGGCTGCCATACATTCGATTATGAAAATACCGAATCTGCCATGACAAAAGACCTGACCTATCGCTTCAATAAAGAAGAAAACAGGACCCTTGAGGTCAAAATAGTCCCTGTAGGGCACCATTCCCTGTGTGATAGCCCTGCCCATCATGCTGTACCATGAGGAGTCATAGCCATAGGCATCATGAAAGATCGGACTCACCCAGCTGGCGCTGAGCAGCACAAATACGCAGCCGCATAAACATACGGCTGCGTACTCAATGATCAGTTTTAAGTAATACTCAGTCTTCGTCCGAGATGTCGACAAGCTTATCCTTTCTGGCTTCGATCTCCGCCTGCTGCACATCAAACGGAGCCTGCTCATAGCGGTTGAACTCATAAGAGAAATCACCCGAGCCTCCTGTCATGGAGCGCAGATCTGTATTGTATCCAAAGATATTTGCCTCAGGTATCTCAGCCTCTATGACCTGCCTGCCGTTGCCTGTGGGATTCATGCCAAGCACTCTGCCGCGTCTCTTGTTGAGATCTCCCATGACATCACCCGTATATTTGTCGGGGACATCCACCTTTAAGCTCATGATAGGCTCAAGCAATACAGGCGTAGCCTTCATAAAGCCGTCCTTAAATGCCATCTTTGTAGCCATCTTGAAGGACTGCTCCGATGAATCCACAGGGTGGTATGAGCCGTCGTAAAGCACCGCCTTTACCCCGACCACGGGATACGCGGCAAGAGGTCCCTTGTCTACGGAATCCGCAAGTCCCTTCTCGACTGCCGGGAAGAAGTTCTTGGGTACTGCTCCTCCTACCACCTCTTCTCCGAACTCGAAGGTCTTTGTATTGTCTCCGAGAGGAGAAAACTTCATCTTTACATGACCGTACTGCCCGTGTCCGCCGGTCTGCTTCTTGTACTTACCCTCTACATCCGACTGACCGATGATGGTCTCTCTGTAAGCTACCTTGGGCTTGCTTAACGTGATCTCCACCTTGTAGTCCGAGAGAAGCTTTGCCTTGACTATATCAAGATGCTGGTCTCCCATACCCACGAGCAGAGTCTGATGGTTCTCTGAATCGTTGATATTCTTTAATGTAAGATCCTCGGCGCACATCTTGGCGAGTGCCTGTGATATCTTGTCCACATCCGCCTTGTTCACAGGTCTGTAGCGCATGGGATTGTAAGGCGTCGGGATAGGGATCATCGCATAGTGTATGGGATTTGCCTTGGTGGATAAAGTATCGCCGGTCCTGGTAAGATCAAGCTTTGACAGTGCTCCTATATCTCCTGCATGAAGCTCGCCTATCTCACTTGTCTTGCTTCCGCTCATGATGTAAAGCTTTGCGACCTTTATCTCCTGATCCCTCGAATCGTTGTAAAGCACATCGCCTGCCTTTATCACGCCTGACGCGACCTTGATGATGCTGTATTTGCCGATATAGGGGTCTACTATCGTCTTCCATATAAAGGCTGACTTTGCCTTACTGAAATCATAATCCGCCTGGAATACCTCCGATGTGGCGGTGCTGATACCTGCAAACTTCCTGCCCTGAGGTGAAGGCAGGTACTTCACTATATCATCGAGCAGTGTGTATATGCCCTGTACCAGAGTATTGGAGCCACAGCAAAGCGGTACTATCGTACCGTCACATACTGACATATGAAGCGCTGCCCTTATTTCGTCATCCGAGAAGGTCTCACCGCCGAAATACCTTTCCATGAAGTCCTCGGAGGTCTCTGCCACCGCCTCCATCAGCGAATCCCTGTAGGTGGTAAGATACTCACTTAAATAATCGGGAATATCGCACTCTTCCGCTTTGTTCTGGGCATTCCACTTGAAGCCCTTTTCGGAAACCACGTTTACATATCCGACAAACTTTTCGTTTTCTCTTATCGGGAAGTTGAACGGCGCGATCTTCTTACCGTAAAGCTCTGTGAGCTCCTCAAGTATCTTTCTGAAGGAGGCGTCATCGATATCCATATTTGAAATATAGAAATATCTGGGAATATTGTATTTCTCGCAGAGATCCCATGCCCTCTTCGTACCGGGCTCTACTCCGGCCTTTCCGTTTATGACTATGATAGCTGAAGCAGCTGCTGAAAGTGCCTCTTCAACCTCTCCGACAAAGTCAAAAAATCCGGGTGTATCGAGAAGATTTATCTTCGTATCTTCCCACTCGATGGGAACTACCGATGTGGAAATGGAGAACTTCCTCTTCTGCTCTTCTTTATCAAAATCGCTGATGGTGTTACCGTCATCGATCTTTCCGAGTCTGGTGGTAAGCCCTGAGAGCAGTGCCATGGCTTCCACGAGACTTGTCTTTCCCGCTCCGCCGTGACCAAGGATGGCAACATTACGAATCCTGTCGGTAGTGTAGACTTTCATTTGCAGATCCTCCATATCATGAATTATTTCTGTATTATCCGAAGCCGGGCGTATCCTGTATAAAAACCATATGCTCATGCGACGGACAACATATATATTTTACCAAATCAAACTTCTGTAAACAATCATTTATTGGAAAATCTGCACAAATATAGTTTAGCTGTTGTTTACGAAATATCTGAATCCGGGATAAGGTCTTCAAAGAATCCGGGATAGGATACGGATACACATTCGGGATGTGCTATCTCCGTGGCACCGTCTGCCGTAAGAGCCGCTACTGCGAAGGACATGGCTATCCTGTGGTCAAGGGCATCCTCTATTGCCGCACCGTGTAAAGGCATAGGCTCTCCCGATGCGTTTATGATAAATCCGTCATCCGTCGCGGTGATATCAGCTCCCATTGCCTTAAGATCCTTGGTGACAAGAGCTATGCGGTCCGATTCCTTTACCTTAAGCTCGGCAGCATCCTTTATCACAGTGGTGCCTGAGGCAGATGAAGCCACGACCGCTATAAGAGGAAGCTCGTCTATCAGCGTGGGAATGATATCGCCGGATATCCTGCACCCCGTAAGATCGGAACCTGATACATGGATATCAGCCACAGCCTCTCCGGCTTCAACGCGGGTATCAAGGAGCTCTATCCTGCCTCCCATCTGCTTAAATACTTTAATGATACCGTCTCTGGTGGGATTGACTCCGACATTCCTTATCAGTATATCCGAACCCGGTACTGTCAGAGCGGCGCCCATAAGATAAGCCGCAGAGGATATATCTCCGGGTACCTTTATATCGCATGCATGAAGCACATGACCGGGCGTCAGAGACGCGTAGCTTCTTCCGGTCTCTTTATCCCTGCCGTAACCGATATCGGCTCCGAGAGCCTGCAGCATCAGCTCGGTGTGATTTCTTGAAAGCACCGGCTCGTATACTGTCGTAGCACCCTCAGCATACATCGCAGCCATCAGCAGGCAGGATTTGACCTGCGCTGAAGCTACGGGTGATCCATACGATATGCCCTTTAAGTGCTCCGGTGATATACAAAGCGGAGCGTAGCCGTTATCCCTTTCCGATCTGATATCGGCACCCATAAGACGAAGAGGCTCTATGATGCGTTTCATCGGTCTCTTTTGTATTGATGGATCTCCGGTGAGTACGGAAGCAAAGGGCTGTCCTGAGAGCAGACCGGCCATGATCCTTGTCGTAGTGCCGGAGTTTCCGCAGTCAAGCACAGACGCAGGTGCCTTTAGCCCATGCAGCCCGACACCGTGTACCGTGACATCCGTACCACCTTCATAGTCGATATCCACACCCATGGCACGAAAACATCCTATGGTGGAATTGCAGTCTGCTCCGTTAAGAAAGCCGGATATATGTGTAGTACCCTCTGCTATAGCGCCGAGCATGACAGCCCTGTGTGATATGGATTTGTCTCCGGGGACACTGTAGCTTCCCTTAAGACCCTCTTTTCGTTTCTCTATCGTCCTGCTCATTTATTCATCATGGAGTCTCTGTAGGCTTTTGCCTCCTCAAAGATAACGTGAAGCTTCTGACCGTCACCATCGGATATAAGCTCCCTTATTTCCTTTAGCTTGGATATATACTCATCCATCAGCCCGGTAAGGTTATCCTTATTCGCCATACATATCTCCTCCCACATGGTGGGATCCGAAGAAGCGACCCTTGTGATATCCTTAAAGCCTCCGGCGGCAGTCACTCTCATATACCTCTCGGGTGTATCCTCATCCATTACGAGCTTTACAAGGGAATAAGCGGCCATGTGCGGTACATGCGATATGGCACCCACGATAAAGTCATGCTTATCCGGATCGACTATGATGGGTCTGCATCCCAGGGCTTCTATGAAACGCTCAAAGTCTTTAATATCTGTATCCCCGACATTATCCGATGGAGTGACAAAGTAGTAGCATCCTTTGATCAGCTCCTCGGATGCATTGAAATAAGAGGACTTTTCCTTGCCGGCCATAGGATGTCCGCCTATAAAGCGGATATCCGGTGCCAGACGACTGATGGCTTCATGTATGTTGCCCTTTGTGGATCCTACATCCGTAAGCACGGTTTCGTCATCAAGGTATGGCATGATCCGGGAAATGAACGATATATTGGTCTTCACGGGCGCGCACAGAAATATGTATCTGCATCCTTCAAAGCTTTGATCTATAGTCTGTGTCGCAGTATTTATCACACCGTCTGAAAGAGCCTTGTCAAGCGGTTCCTTCGATCTGTTGTATGCCACTATCTCAGCATCGGGATATTTACTTCTTACCGCCATGGCGATGGAGCCGCCTATAAGCCCCAGACTTACAAAACCAACCTTCAATGCGTATCAGTCCCCATTTCCTGATAGGTCTCATATACCCTGATACGCGACCAGTCAGTCTCCGGCATGCCTACGAAGATACCCCCGTATATAGCACCCTCCTCCTTCTGCTGTACCCTTACTATCTCTATGAAGGCATGGATCCTGTCACCGGTCCAAATAGTGATATCGGCCTGATATACCGTGCCGTTTTCCAGCTCCTTCGGGCTGTAGAAGCCGATGCCCGTCCTTGATATGTCCAGCACCTCTACGGGTATCTTTTCGCTGTCATCTTCCACCTTGGTCATATATACCATTATGGAAAGACTGTGCCTTAAGTTCTTACGTCTTTCATCGCCTGTCATTATGTGCTCCTTACCGCGTGTTACGCTTAATCAAAAATATTTTACCCGAGACCATATCCTTTTACAAGCTGATATGTCATGTAATAAACATCGCATCTCCGAAGCTGAAAAACCGATAGCGCTCCTTTACGGCCGTCTCATAGGCACGCATGATATTATTTCTGCCGGCAAGTGCCGAAACGAGCATGATGAGCGTGGATTCCGGCAGATGGAAGTTAGTGATGAGCGCATCCGTCATCTTAAACTCATACCCGGGACAGATGAAGATATCTGTCTCTCCGCTTCCGGCCACGATCTGCCATTTCGAAGCATCTGCGCTGTCATGCGTTTCCCGCGCTGAAGCCTCTATAGTCCTGCAGGAGGTGGTACCTACACATATCACCCTGCCCGAGTCGCTCTGATGTACGGCATTTATCTTTGCGGCGGTCTCTTCGCTCACCTCATACCATTCGGTATGCATATGATGCTTCATCACATCGTCTTCCTTTACGGGTCTGAAGGTTCCCAGTCCCACATGAAGAGTGACATAGGCAAGACCTGCTCCCATATCTTCGATAGCCCTGAGGAGCTCATGCGTAAAGTGCAGCCCTGCTGTCGGAGCAGCCGCGCTACCCTCGTATTTGGCGTATACTGTCTGGTATCTGTCTCTGTCCTCAAGCTTATGTGTGATATAAGGAGGCAGCGGCATCTCACCCAGAGAGTCGAGTACTTCCTCCCATATGCCGTCATAGGAGAACTTCGCAAGCCTGTTTCCTTCTTCCGCAAGCTCAGTAATCTCTGCCCTGAGCCTGCCGTCACCAAAGGAAACCCTTGCTCCGGGGCGCAGCTTCTTACCGGGACGCACCAGACACTCCCACACGTCGTTTCCCCTGTTCCTTAAAAGCAGCAGCTCTGCGGCTGCACCGGTATCCTCCTTTACACCCAGCAGTCTGGCCGGTATGACCCTGGTATCGTTCAGTACCAGCAGATCTCCGGGATGCAGATAGTCGGTAATGTTATGAAAAATATCATGCTTTATACCGCCAGTATTTCTGTCAAGTACCATAAGCCTCGAATCATCTCTCTTTAAGAGCGGATCCTGTGCTATGAGCTCCCCGGGCAGATCATAGTAAAAGTCGGACTTTTTCATGACCTGAGCTCTATACCCAGTCCTTCGAGACCGTTTAATATTTTTTTCATCACAGTATTGATATCATCATCCGAAAGAGTCTTATCCTTTGCTCTGAAGACTACTGTATAGGCCATGCTCTTAAAGCCCTTTTCGATCTGCTCTCCGGCATAGATATCAAAGAGCCTGAAGCTTTCCAGTATCCTGCCTCCTCTTTGCACTATGATATCGTCTATATCCTGTGCGGATACGCTTTCGGGTACGACCATCGACAGATCCCTTGATACTGCGGGATATCTGGCTATACCCTGATATCTGGGCTCAAATGATGCCTTATCAACTATCTCCGGCATATCTATGACCGCCACATACACCTCGGCCTTTGCCATGTCGTATGCTTTCGCTGTGAGCGGGTGTACCTGTCCGATATAACCCACGGTCTTTCCGTCGTATATCATATCTGCCTGACGTCCGGGATGCAGATACGGTCGGTCGGATACAGCATACTTCACTCTCTCCTTCAGTCCTGCCTTGTATATAAACTCCTCGACTACACCCTTCATCTCATAGAAGTCAATGTCGCCGTAGCCTCCCAGGGTAAACTGCATGCGCTCATCAGGGTAATCGGTGATAGGCAGCGCCGTCGTGGGAATATAGATATTTGCCAGCTCAAACAGTCTGACGTTTTCATTTCTGTGATTAAAGTTGGTGGAAAGAGAGCTCAGCATCCCGTTCAGCGGCAGGGTTCTCATGATCGAGAAATCCACTCCAAGCGGATTGGATATCTTTATCGCCTGTCTTTCTTTCGCATCCTCCCGTAATCTGAGCTTGTCAAATACGTCCGGACTCTCAAAGGAATAGCAGTAGCCCTGTGAAAAGCCGAAAGCACAGGCGGTATCACGTGCCAGCTTTTCAAGCCTCAGCTTAAAGGGAAGAGCCCCTATCTGTCCGGATTCCTTAGGCAGAGTAGTAGGTATCCTGTCATATCCGTACAGACGGGCTACCTCCTCGGAGGAATCCGCGAAGCCCGTGAGATCCTGCCTGAAGGTGGGTATCACGAGTTCTTTCCTGCTTTCGTCGTAATCTACTTCAAGTCTGCCAAAATATGAGAGCATATCCTCTTTGGATATGTCAGTACCCAGATATTCGTTTATCCTGTCGGGCTCAAACGCTATCCTTTTCTTTTCGGGAAGAGTGTCGTATACATCCACTCTTCCGCCGACTACCTCTCCGCAGTGAAGCTCCTCCACGAGCGAGCAGGCTCTTTCCATGGCGGCATATGCATTGTGCGGATCGAGACCCTTTTCAAATATGCCCGACGCATCGGTACGAAGTCCCACTCTTCTGGAAGACTTTCTGATATTTGCCCCGTTAAAGGTGGCGGCTTCAAAAAGCACATCCTTTACGCTGTCCGTTATCATGGAGTTTTCTCCACCCATTATGCCCGCGAGTCCGACCGCTTTCTCCCCGTCACAGATGGTGAGCACCTCACCGTCAAGCTTTCTTTCTTCACCGTCAAGCGTGGTAAAGGTATCTCCGTCCTTTGCTCTCTTTACCACGATCCTGTTTCCGGCTATTGTGGACAGATCATAGGCATGCATGGGCTGCCCGTATTCAAGCATCACGAAATTCGTGATATCCACCAGATTGCTTATCGGTCTGATGCCGCAGGCACGCAGTCTCTTTTTCATCCACTCGGGAGACTCTCCGATCTTTATGTTCTTTACGACTCTTGCCACATATCTGGTACAGAGATCCTTGTCCTCGATATCCACTGAGATATAGTCCGAAGCCTCCTCATTATTTCCGGTCTCCTTCACTTCGGGATAATGATATTTAAGGTTAAATGTAGCTGCGGCTTCTCTTGCCACCCCCATGATCGCATAGCAGTCCACTCTGTTTGAGGTGATCTCATAATCAAATACCGTATCTCTTAAGCCAAGTGCCTCCACGGCATCATCTCCGGGCTTCAGCCCGCTGTCCTTATCAAAAAGATATATACCCTCCTCGGGTGCCTCGGGATATACGTCCCTTGAAGAGCCGAGCTCTTCTATGGAGCACATCATACCGTTTGAAGGCACTCCCCTGAGCTTGCCGGCTTTTATCTCTATACCGTTCTCGGGAAGCGGACCTCCGTCATGACCCCCGGCGACCCTGCCGCCGTCGAGTACTACCGGCACCAGATCACCCTCGCTCACATTATGGGCTCCGGTGACGATCTGTATGGTCTCATTCCCTACATCCACCTGACATACTATAAGCTTGTCCGCATCGGGATGCGGCTCTATCTTCTCTATCCTTCCTACTACTATCTTTTCCAGATTCTTATCGAGTCTCTCATATCCTTCGCACTTCGTGCCTGACATCGTCATGGCATCCACGAACTCCTGATCCGTACACTTTAAATCGGGTACGAAATCCTTTATCCAGCTGAGTGGTGTTTTCATCTTATGTATTCCTCCTTGCAGTTATAAGCAAACTATATAAGAATAAGCTACGCTGCGCACTTATTCAGAACTGATCAAGAAATCTCTGATCATTCTCGTAAAGCAGCCTCATATCATCTATCCCGTACTTGAGCAATGCTATACGCTCCAACCCTATACCGAAGGCAAAGCCCTTGTATTTAACCGGATCTATCTTGCACATTTCCAGCACGTGAGGATGCACCATACCGCAGCCGAGTATCTCTATCCATCCCTCTCCCTTGCAGAAACGGCATCCCTTACCGCCACACTTGAAGCAGGATACATCCATCTCTGCCGAAGGCTCGGTGAAAGGGAAATGATGAGGTCTGAACTTGACTCTGGTATCTTCCCCAAAGAGCTTCTTCGCAAAGGTCTCGAGTGTACCCTTCAGATCGGAGAAGGTCACATGCTTATCTATGAGAAGCCCCTCCACCTGATGAAAGGACGGCGAATGTGTAGCATCCACCTCATCGGATCTGAATACCCGACCCGGAGATATCATTTTGATCGGAAGCCTGCCCTTTTCCATCTCATGTATCTGTGTGCCTGAGGTCTGTGTACGAAGCAGCATCTCACCGTTAATGTAGAAGGTATCCTGTTCATCCTTGGCAGGATGGTCTGCGGGGATATTCAGTGCCTCAAAGTTGTAATAGTCTTTTTCAACCTCGGGACCCTCCACTACCTCATAGCCCATTCCTATGAATATATTCTCGAGCTCATCCAGTGCGATCGCATTGGGATGTACATGCCCCAGTCTTCTGCGTGTCGCGGGAAGCGTGACATCTATCCTTTCGGATGCGAGCCTTGCGTCAAGAGCCTTGGCTTCAAGGCTCTGCCAGGCTTCGTTTATCGCGTCCTCGATGATGTCTCTTGTCTCGTTTACCAGTGCTCCCACTTTAGGTCTGTCTTCCTTTGCGACATCCTTCATGCCCTTCAGAACTTCGGTGAGCTCGCCCTTCTTGCCTGTAAAGGCGACCCTGACCTCATTCAGTGCATCGAGTGCTCTTGCGTCTTTGATCGCTTCAAGTGCTCTTGCCTTGATCTCCTCGAGATTGTCAATATTCATATTATCCTCCTTACATATAAACAAAAAAGGCGGTACCTCCGGGGCGAAATGCTCGCGGTACCACCCGATTTATCACTCAAAAGCCTTAACGTGGCTATCCGTTCCGACTAAACGCTGAATATCTTCCCGACACCTGCCACGGACAGCTCTCAGCCGGTGACTGTCCTCTCTCATGTGGCATACAGACATCCTATATCGGATCGTCATCATGCCGGTATCTTTAGAGCTTCTATAGTATCTGCGCGAAGCCCTTACGTCCTCCACATCGAAAATATTTAATTCACCTTAAATTCATCTCGCATTCTAACACAAACATTGCCCGGATTGCAATCTCCCTGTCTATATTATCGTCTCGAAGCTGTCCGGGTGAGCTCTGAAGATGAGGGTCAGACCGTACTCTTTTGCAAGGGATACTGACTCTGCTGTTGGAACGGACTTTGAGACAAGCACCGGGATACCTGCGGCTATCACTTTTTCAGTCATATCGACAGGTACTCTGCCGGAGGTGTAGAGTATGCATTCATTGAGTGAAATATTATTTATAAGTCCGTAGCCTACTGCCTTATCCACCGCATTGTGACGGCCGATATCTTCGCAGCTGAAAACGACGTCACCCTTTCTCGCCAGTATACAGGAGTGTGTGCCCTGCGTCATACCGTGCAGACTGCTGTCTTTTCTGAATCTTTCTGCCAACGCGAATATCTGCTCCGGCTTATATACGGTCTCCGGGAGCTTTCTTAGATTCACTTTGGTCTGAGCCGTCTTATAAACCGTATTTCCTGAGCAGCAGCTCAGATCTCTTCTTACTGCCTCCTCAAGCAAGACGTCTTTTCCAATAAACACACTTGCTTCCTTCTCATAGCGGCAGAAAAAAATCTTAGCGATAGCTTCCGCTTTATCTATTATTCCCTCAGTATAAAGTCTGCCTGTTACGAGCTCCCTTAGATATTCTTTGGTACAGATAAGTCTTAATGCCGGCTGTTCATTTATTATCACTGTCAGCTCATGCTCTTTTAATAATGTGTCCTCTCTTACCGATCTGCTGCCGTCGGGGTAAAGCACCGTGTTGTTCAGCTTCTCCGTAAGCTCCTCATACTCACACTCATGCCTATACTCACCCATCCGCTTCTCCTCTTAATAACAAAAGTCCGTGCTCGAGTGAAGGGAGCAGATAATCAAGACATTCCCTTACCGCTTTGGGACTGCCGGGCAGATTCACTATCAGAGTCTTTTTTCTTATCACACTCACAGCCCTGCTCAGCATAGCTCTCGGTGTGATGCCAAGGCTGTAGGCTCTTATTGCCTCAGCCACCCCCGGAGCATTCCTCTCTGCCGCTCTCATCGTTGCTTCGGGCATACGGTCGCGCTCGGCAAAGCCCGTACCTCCCGTCGTGAAAATGACATCCGGCATTACCTCATCGGAAAGTCTCACAAGCTCATTGTATATGCCGTCTTCATCATCAGGCAAAAGTATCTGCTCAGCTACACTATAGCCTGCATTACCCACAAGCTCTGTAATGAGGGGACCGCTCCTGTCCTCTCTCTCGCCTCTGTAGGATCTGTCGCTTGCCGTGATGACAGCAGCGGTAAATGCCCTGTGTATCTCATCGCCTCTGCTTACCGTTCCGCCCTTTAGTACCTTCGCAAACACTCCGTTTGACGGCATGATACATTCCCCGGTGGTCTTCATTATCTCGCATCCGCTGTGACACTGCTTTCCTATCTGCGTCAGCTCAAGCAGCACGTCACCTGTGATAAACCTTGTACCCACACTCATCCGGGCGAGATCGTATCCCTTTATCAGCAGGTTTTCACCGAAGATTCCCGGGACTATACTGACCTTTCCGTCAGCATGTTCCCGCTTAAACTGCTCTACCGCATCATATGAGAGCAGGCTTACCTGTCTCTCACTTCCTGCATGAGCGTCATTTTCAAGTCCGTAGTCCTCGATGATCCTGCAGCTTCCTATGTCGTGCTTTACCGTGCCCTTATTCTCACTGATACAGACAGCCTCTATGCTTCCCACATCCTATCCTCCTATCTCTACCATCCGTCTTTTATCTGTGTTGCCACGCGATGTGTCGAAGCTGTGTGCTGCAGGCTTCCCCCTGACCGCATCGATCATCAGCTTCTTTAATTCCTCATCCTTTACTCCGCTGCGCATAGGTGTCTTTAGATCCACTCCGTCCGGATATTGCAGACACAGCTTTAAGAAGCCTTCAGCCGTAAGCCTTACCCGTCTGCAGCTGTCACAAAACTTGTGCGAGATCGGACTGATAAAGCCTATCTGTCCGCTGTACTCCTGAAAGGTGTAATACTCTGCCGGACCTTTATCATATGCTTTCATACTGTCAGGTACAGGTGTCGGCAATCCATATTTTTCTTCCAGTCTTCCTATGAGATCATCGGTGGATATACGTTCAAATCTCCCGGCACAGCCTATCGGCATCAGTTCTATGAATCTGATGCGCACTTCCTTGTCAGCGGCATATTCGGTAAGAGGTATGATATCCTCTTCATTGATGCCCTTCATAAGCACACAGTTCAGCTTTATCCTAAGCCCGGCTTCAATAGCACTGTCTATCCCGTCAAGGACACATTTCAAACCCCTGCCGTCATATCCCGTGATATATGAGAAGCATTCTTCACGAAGAGTATCAAGACTGATATTGATATCCGTAAGTCCGGCATCATAAAGCTCTCCGGCGCATTCCGCGAGCAGCAGGCCGTTGCTTGTCATGGATATCTCATTCAGTCCGCATTCCGCACGGAGTATCCTTATCAGATCTGTAACGCCCCGCCTTACGAGCGGCTCTCCGCCTGTCAGCCTCACTCTATTTATTCCGAGCTCAGACATGATATGAGCAAGCCTTCCGGTCTCTTCAAGAGTAAGGATGTCCTTATGCTCTATATGCCTTATCCCCTCCCTCGGCATGCAGTATGAGCATCTGAGATTGCATTTGTCGGTAAGTGATATCCTCAGATAGTCTATCTCTCTGCCGTAGCCGTCAGTCATGATCTGTCCTCTCGCCAGGTGAGGCCCCGATCTTTTTTTTCACTCTGTATATCCTGTCGTCCCTGCTGTACTGCCTGCTGTTCATATAATTCATAAGTATAAGCGTACACAGAGATATAAGCAGTATCACGATGACCCATTGATACGCAAGCTCGCGGTTGCCGGACTGCATGGCCGAGTATACCGCGACCGACATCGTCCTTGTCTTACCCGGTATGTTGCCGGCTATCATTATGGTGGCACCGAATTCACCGAGTGCCCTTGCGAAGGTAAGGGAAGTGGCGGCGGCTATACCGGACCACGACAAAGGTATCCACACCTTAAAAAAGATCGCAGCCTCACCAAAGCCTATTGTCCTGGCGGCATCAATAAGATCAGTATCCATCTGCTCGAATGCACCGAGTGTGGTACGATACATTATCGGAAACGAAACTACTACAGCAGCTATCACCGCTCCCTGCCATGTAAATACCACATCCATCCCGATACTGACCAATACCCTGCCTAAGGCAGAGTTCCTGCCGCACAGTATGAGCAGCAGGAACCCGACTACTGTAGGAGGCATCACGAGCGGCAGTGACAGAATGCCGTCTGCCAGATATCTAAATCTCTTCATCCCGTATACCGCTCTCGCGCATATGATCCCTAAAAAGAAAGTGATAAGCGTGGATACCACGGCTATCCTCATTGATATCACAAGAGGAGACAGATCAAAATCCATAACTCTCGAATACCTTCATCGCCGTATCACTCTTTAAGAAAGACAGGAACTCCTCCGCGGCTTTCTCATCTGATGTGGATTTTACGATACCCACGGGATAGATCACCTTCTTACATGAGCCCTCCGGAGCTATGGCAACGATCTCCACATCATCCGACGTATAGGCATCCGTGGCATAGACCACACCGCAGTCTACCTCGGCTGACTCCACCCATGTCAGTACCGTCCTCACATCACTCCCGTAGTTTGCTTTAGCCTTTACCTGATCCAGTATGCCGAGTGTCGTAAAGACCTCCTCCGCATACTGTCCTGCCGGCACACTCTCGGGATCTCCGAGTCCTATCATGCTCACCTTGTCCTTCGAAGCATCCTCAAATGCCGTAATCCCCTTGTCACTGTCCTTTGGTACTATCAGTACAATTTTGTTTTCGAGAAGCTCCGTGATGCTGTCATCCTTCATCAGCCCCTCATCCTTCAGAGCGTCCATCTGCTTCGTTGATGCGGAAAAGAAAATATCTGCAGGCGCGCCCTCTTCTATCTGTGCCTGCAGCGCACCCGAGCTGCCAAATGAAAAGTTAAGTATGACATCGGGATGCTCATTTTCGTACATTTCCTGAAGCTCTGTGCATACATCCGTAAGCGATGCGGCAGCAAGTATCGTCAGTTCCTTAGGCTGTGCCGATGCTTTGCCGCAGGAAGTGAGTACCGGAACCACAAAGATCACAGTCATCATAAAATAAATCAAAGTATTTCTTATCATTTTGTTTTTCATTATCATCACCATCCTATATTGATTTCCTTTTTTTGTTCTACTACATGTTTCGTTTTGCTTATCTGTCCGTCTGCCCTGTTATAGTGTCCGCTTTTTCCGCCGTTTTTTTCTTCAAGGCGTATGTCGGAAATGGTCATGGACTTATCCATGGCCTTACACATATCATAGACCGTAAGCAGGGCTGTGCTCACACCGGTAAGTGCCTCCATCTCCGCACCCGTCCTGCCATACAGCTTTATCAGGCTTTCGCAGAGTATACAGCTCCTTTCGTGTGATATTTCAAAGTTGATCTCGGCTTTGGTGAGCTGCAGCGGGTGACACAGCGGTATGAGATCGGATGTCTTCTTTGCAGCCATTATCCCGGCTATCCTCGCGGTAGCAAGGACATCTCCTTTCTTTACCGCGCCTTCCTCTACAGCTCTGAGAGCTTCACTGCTCATGTATATGAGACCGCTCGCACGCGCTGTCCTGTAGGTCACATCCTTTTCCGTTACATCTACCATCACGGCATTCCCACGCTCGTCAATATGTGTCAGTCGGTGCATCATATTCTCCTTACTTTCCAAAGCCACAGTTCGGGAAATGGCATGTCCTGCAGTTAAGACACAGACCGCCCTCTCCGTACATCGAAATATCATCGGCTGATATCCTGTCACCTGCGATAAGCCTGGGCAGTACCAGATCAAAGACCGTACGTCCTGCATACATCACGCATCCGGGAAGACCCACTATCGGGATCTCTTTACCATCATGCTTTATATAGGCAAGCATAAGCATCGCCCCCGGGAGCACCGGCGCGCCATACGTCACCACCTCAGCTCCGGTATCCTTTATCGCGCCGGGAGTCCTGTCATCCGGGTCCACACTCATACCTCCGCTCACAAGCACCATATCAGCGCCTTTTTTCACAAAGTCCGTTATGGCAGCTGTGATGCCTGCTCTGTCATCAGGCAGTATCTTCTGACCGATGACCTCGGTATCATATTCCGACAGCTTTTTTCTGAGTACGGGACCGAAAGCGTCCTCGATGCGTCCTGCGGCCACCTCATTGCCTGTAGTGACTATGCCTGTCTTCATATGTCTGAAGGGAAGTATGGAAAGTATGGTCTCATCTCCTGCTGCTTCCCTTGCCTGATGCATCCTGGACTCTTCTATCACAAGAGGAATAATGCGCGTACCGGCGACCCTGTCCCCCTTTTTTACAGGGAAGTCCCCGTGGATCGTGGCGATCATCATCTCACCTAAGGCATTGACGGCGTTTAGTCTGTCTCTTTTTATCTTAAGCAGACCATCCCGAGCCGCGCTTACAGTGATCTTTCCCTCGCTCGGCTCTGAGTATGACATCATGTCAGAGCTGCCCATACAGATATCCTTTAGTATGGCGGCAGCTTCATCCTCATGAAGCATACCGGGCTGCTTCTCCCATACATACAGGCTTTCCTTGCCTACAGAGAGCAGCACCGGTATATCCTCTTCAGTCACGATATGCCCTTTTTTAAATACGGGTCCCTTTTCTACTCCCGGTATTATCCTTGTGATGTCGTGGCAGAGCACATGCCCTGCGGCATCCTCCGTTCTGATATATTTCATTATTATTACCCTTTATTGTAACTATCTGATATCGATCCGCTGGTAATATAGTTTTTTTGCTACAGCGCCTAACGCTGTGTAGCAAGGCTCGAAGTCAGTCATGTAGTTTTGGTGCGCATAACTAAGTTTCGTAATAGCACTTGAAAGTACCCACTATCAGGGGCGAAAATGCATGGATGTATTTTCGAGATGTCTTCGGTATTTGCAAAGCAAATACTGTGGATGCGAATAAAGCCCTCCCCGTAACTTGATATATACTGTCAATGTACTTTCTTAGGAGCTGTTAATAAATAACTTTGCCATTTAGCGAAGGCTGGCTTGTCGTAAGCAAGGCGG
>CAJOME010000011.1:0-23295 GCA_905235585.1 uncultured Lachnospiraceae bacterium
GACCCGTTACTTATACAAAAACCTAAAAGGCACTTTGTTACTGACATAGAAGCGAGATAACTGCGAGCAACAAACTATATGCAAGCCGTAGAGCCATCTCACACTGTCGCAAAAATATATACTTTATTATAGCTTTTTTTTATTCTATAGTAAACGACAAAACGATTTTCGTTCTGCCCGTTTACTGCACCGGTTTTCGGCCGCTTTAGCGGTTCAGGAAGAGAAGTATTGGGTGCTGAACAGACAGTATGGTATAATCTGCCATGTTATGAGAGATACACTTGTCAGGATTGCAAGCTTCATACTGATATTCACGATATCCGCCTTCATCTTCAGCATTACGATGAGCCGCGGCAATACCACCATGACCGCAGAAATGGCTGATACTAAGCTGCCGCTTATCACTGTGCTGTATGACGGCAGGGAGACAAACATCATGCACGGACTCAAATACGCCGCGGATCTCACGAAATACCGGGGCGACCTGTCACCTCTCGGGCCTAAGCGTACGCTCGATCTGAAGGTGACCGAGTACAATGCGGATGTGACCGGGCTGTCATTTGAGGTGCGATCCGCTGACGGGTCACGTCTCATAGAATCCACCACGGTATATGACTACACCGAGCAGGATGGAGCCATCTTTGCATCGATACAGCTGAAGGATCTGATAGTACCCGACACGGAGTATTCGCTATGTATATTACTCACTCTGTCGGGCGGTGATACCGTGCGCTACTATACCCGCATCACAGACAACGAATCCATGCACACTACGGAGATGATCTCCTTTGTCAGTGACTTCTCTTCTCTCACCATGGATAAGGAAGCCGCAAAGGAAATAACCTCGTACCTTGAGAGTGACTCTACAGGTGACAACTCCACCTATGCAAAAGTGAACATACATTCCAGCTTTGACCAGATCACCTGGGGCGATCTGCAGCCCACAAGGGTAAGCACGGCTTATATAAGAGTGCTGGATCTCGCTGACGACATAGGCTCCTTTATAGTCACTTACCGCATGATATGCGGTATCGACAACAAGGACAGCTATTACGATATCACTGAGTATTTCAGGGTACGCTACAGCGATGAGCGTATGTATCTGCTTGACTATGAAAGGACTATGAACGAGGAGTTCACCGGCAGTAAATCTGCTTTTGCAAACGACAAGATCATACTCGGCATCCACGACACGGATGTGGAGACGGCAGAGAATAATGCCGAAAATGCCATCGCCTTTGTCACCGGAGGATCGCTCTACGCATACCGCGCGGAGGATGCCAGAGCCATAAGAGTGTTTTCCTTTGTAGATGATGAAAACGATGATGAGCGAACCCGTTACAACGGTCACGGTATCAGGATACTGTCTGTGGACGAGGGCGGAAACATCCGTTTCCTGGTGTACGGATATCAGAACCGCGGAAGTCATGAGGGTGAGATCTGTGCCGTGGTCTACTATTACGACAGCTCTATCAACAGCGTGGAGGAAGAGGTCAGCGTGCCTTACGGCGGCTCGGCGGATATGCTTGAAGCAAATATAGACCGCCTTTCATTCGTGGATCGCATCGGAAACTTCTATCTATATATAGACGGCGGCGTATATCGCATCAATGTCGGACGCAAATCCGCTGAGATGCTGGCATCGGGCATAGCCTTTGACGAGGTTTTCTCTTCGGCAAACGGAAGGATAGCGGCTTTTATCGCAGAGGAAAATGTCGGTGCGGGATCAGAGCTTGATGCGGGCGATCCATCGAATGATATCACTCTGCTCGATATGTCCGATGGCAGCTCCAGAAAGATCTCCTCCGATCCCGGCTACAGGCTGAAGCTGCTGGGCTTTATAGAAGAGGATCTGATATACGGTCGTCTCAGGGCAACCGACAGCATCACTTCATCCATAGGAGTGAACTTTACCCCGATGTCTTCGCTCGAGATAGTCAGCGAGGACGGAGAGCCTAAAAAGGAGTACTCGCAGCCTAATGTCTTTATCTCATCCGTGGATATAAACGGCTCTACCATAGACATAGGCAGGATAGTCCCCTCCGACAACAACATGGGATATGAGCCTATAGAAAACGACCAGATCATGAGCAATGTATCCGGCAGCAACAGTTCGACGCGCATCATCACCGCTCTCACGGAGCAGCGCGAAAATATCACGGAGATCCAGCTTTCAAATGAAATACCCACCTCAAGGCTGCAGCTGCTCACCCCGGATTTCGCGCTCTTTGAGGGCAGCCGCAGCATGGAGATAGCAAGAAACGATACGGTACAGGCTAAGGGGTTTCTGGTATATTCGGGAGGTGACCTCGAGGGTATCTATTCGGACAGCAATACGGCAATAAAGACCGCCTCCGAAAAGTCGGGCTTTGTGCTCAACATGAAAAACGCGTATGTATGGCGTAAGGGAAGCCGCGCTCCCAAGAATATCATAAAGGAGCTCGAGAAGCTGAGCGGCGGCTCAGAGGCGACCGCACTCTATGACTGCATGGACGCGGTGCTCACCTATGAGGGCTCCGGCATCAGCTCCCGTATCGCAATGGGGGAGGGACGCACCTCCGATAATGTACTGGCGGCAAATATAAACGGAGATATACTGACACTCAGAGATCTGTCTCTTTCCGATGTGCTTTACTATGTATCAAACGACAAGCCTGTCATAGCCGCAACGGTGGACGGTCCCGTACTCATAGTGGGCTACGACCAGCGCAACACCCTGATCTACGATCCGGCTGCGGGCACTACCCATTATATCGGTATAAATGATTCCGCTGCCATGTTTCAGGCAGCGGACAATGAGTTTCTAACATATAAGTGATCAATGGTTACTGTTCAGACCTCTCCGTTCTTGTATCTGCTGACCAGTGACTGTATCCTCTGGTTTGGATCAAGCAGATCGCTGATGGAGGAATCGTGGTTGAGCGTATCTATGATATAGGCAAGGTATTTGCTCATATCGCATGATATATACCAGGATCTGTCAAGCAGCTCGGGGCTCTGGTAGACAAGATTTGTCGTGAGCACACCGGTGAGTATCCCCTCCTCTACCGCATCATCCACAGGCTTTAAGCCCCTTGAGAACAGTCCGAAGGTAGCCGCTATGAAGATACGCTTCGCTTTTCTCTTCTTCAGCTCTCTCGCGACCTCTATCACACTCTCCCCCGAAGCGATCATGTCATCTAAGACGAGGATATCCTTACCTGCGACATCCGAGCCCAGAAACTCATGCGCCACTATGGGATTCCTGCCGTCCACCACCTGGGTATAATCGCGTCTCTTATAAAACATACCCATGTCGAGTCCCAGCACGTTTGCCATATAGATAGCTCTGGACATACCGCCCTCATCGGGTGATACCACCATCATATGCTCGGGCTCTATGCTGAGATCCCTGACCTTGCCGAGGAGACCCTTTATAAACTGATATGTGGCCTGCACCGTCTCAAATCCATGAAGAGGTATCGAGTTCATGACTCTGGGATCGTGAGCGTCAAAGGTGACGATATTGTCCACCCCCATTTTCACAAGCTCCTGCAGTGCTATGGCGCAGTCCAGGGACTCACGCGCCGATCTCTTGTGCTGTCTGCTCTCATAAAGGAACGGCATGATGACGGTGATCCTTCTTGCCTTACCGCCTACTGCCGCTATGATACGTTTCAGATTCTGATAGTGATCATCCGGCGACATATGATTCTCCTCGCCGAACATACTGTAGGTCACACTGTAGTTGCATATGTCCACGAGCAGATAGAGATCCATGCCTCTGACCGACTCGGTGATCATGCCCTTGCCCTCGCCCGAGCCAAATCTCGGAAGTGAATATCCGAGCAGATAAGAGCTCCTCATATATCCCGAAAAAGCAAGTGAATTCTTGTGCTCGTTTTCTCTGTCTTCTCTCCAGCCTATAAGATAATCGTCTACCTTTTCACCGAGTTCCCTGCAGCCATCAAGTGCTATGACTCCAAGAGAACCTACGGGTATAGTGTCCAGCTTCCTCTTGTCATGCGTATGTGCCACTTAAGCCTACCTCCGTCTTCTTCAGGCGAAGATCATCGCCGGTAAATCTGTATATCTCGTAGTTGCCGATGATCCTTGATATTGATCTGTCACTATATTTGTCTTTTATCTCATCCAGCGTGAGATTGGTGGATATGATCGTGGAACGTCCCTTGAGGTCTCTCTCGTTGAGCAGACTGAAAAGCTCAGATGAGACCGCCGAGCTCGATATCTCCGTGCCCAGGTCGTCTATGATAAGAAGCGGGCAGGAAAAAAGTCCGTCATAAAGCGGGCTGTCTGTCTCTCTGCCGAACACTCTGTCAGACATTATCTCAAACATCCTGACTGCACTGATATACACTACTGCCACACCCTCATCGAGCAGGGCTTTGGCTATGCAGTTGGACATGAAGCTCTTGCCACTCCCCACGCCACCATAGAATAGCATATTGCGATAGGTGTCGGCAAACTCTTTTGTAAACTTAAGTGATGCGGTATGGATGCTCCTTATGTTTTCCAGATCGTTTCCGGAAAACAGCCCGAACGAGAAGGTGTCAAAATTCTCCGTCCTCAGCTTGTCATATATCCCACTCTTGTAATAGTTGTACTCCAGCAGTCTCTTTTCGAGACAGTGACATCTCTTTCCGTCTGTATAGCCGGTATCCCTGCAATCCGGACATCTGTATTTAAGAGAAATGTGATCCTCCGGAAATCCCGCTGCCGAGAGCATTTTCTTCTTTTCTCCTGACAGTCTCGAAAGCTCATGCAGCACTGAGGCTGCCTCTGCCTTCATGCCGGATGCCGCCTTTATCGCAGCCTGGGCAGACAGATCTACCATCCTGTGCTCCAGCTCCCTGTATCCGGGTACGCGGATATATACCTCCTGCATGCGGCTCCTCTGCTCTCTCTTATCCGCAGCGAGCTGCCGCTCATAATCCGCCATTATCTCTCTATACGCGCTGTCTCTTGAGTAATTTTGCCTCAAGTTCATCGAAGTCATACTGTCTCTCCAAACTGAAATGTGTCTTGCTGTTTACGGTTTTTTTCTTTGAGGTGCCGGCTCCGCCCTGCAGCGAAAAGGAACCGTGCATTACATTGGCCGGCTTTTGCGTCCTTGAAGCATAGGCCGCGTCAAGGCTCTCTATGTCCTCCATGCTCTCGACTCCGTTTGCCGCCCAGTCCTTTAATATCCTGTCAGCGTATTCAAATGACGGCTTGGAGGTACGCATGATGGATCTGCCTACCGCCTCGAGTATGATATCCATCGAAAATCCGCATCTGTCCCTCCAGCTGTCTATGTACTCGATCTCTCTGGATGCGGGCTTCCTGTCGGTGATCCCAAAGGCCTTGAGCACAGCCAGATAATCTCCGCCCCCAAAGCTCTTTGCCTGTCCCTTGGCATCTGCCACGCTCTTTACTCCCTCGTCTGCCCAGTTCATGGCTGTCTGCTCGATATATCTCATCGAAGTCTTGCCCTTGCCTACGCAATACTCTATGAGGTACTCGATCAGATCCTCGCTGAATCCGAGCTTATCATATATGAAGAGAAGGGCTCTCATATCCGTGGGAGTGAGCGGTCTCGCCAGATACTGCTCTGCCACGAATACCAGCTGCTTGATCTCCGACTGCGAACTGAATGCCGCAAGCTCCGACGCGCTGTAAGAGGGCTTGCGCTTTTTGTCCGGCTGCTTCCTTGGCAGTATAACCTCCGTCTCGCTCGCCTGAGCCGGGTCGTTCAATATGATGCCCGATATGTTGTCTTCCTCGTCAAACTCAAGCGACACTATGCCCTTTCTCGCCCAATAGAGCAGAGAGCGCCTGATGTCCGTCTCCGTATAATTGAACTTATCGGCAAGCGATGTGACGCTCACCGGATCATCCGCTTCTATGCAGCGCATAAGGTACAGATATACCTTAAGCTGCGCTCCGTTCGCTTCGGACATATAATCGTCAATAAAACAATTCGAGACGATAGTATTGCCCGAGTACCTGTTTCCTCTTAAAACTATGCCACTCATTCTCTTCCCCGTTTTTTAAATGATATCGGGGTCAATGACCCCTTTTGACCGGGAATGATGCCTACGCATCATGCACCTTTATCTTTCAAGCGAAGCGGAGTATATCACAATGGATTTTAAAATAAAATAGGCCTCGGGACCGGGTCGTCCGAAAGCCTATTAAAGTGGATAAAGTCGGTAAAGTGGATATCTGCGAAAATACGTAAATCATAACCCCTGTATAGTGTTAATAAAATTTTGTTGAAAATGTGGATTAGCCTTCCGACAGCAGTTCATCCCCGATTTTAACTACGTCTCCGGCACCCATAGTTATCAACAGATCATTGTCGATAAGAGTTTCTCTGACAAATTTTTTAATCTCTTCAAAGGTCGGGAAATAATAACAATCGGTTCCCTTTTTCCTTATCTCTTCAGCCAGCGTCGCTCCGCTGATACCGAGGGTATCAGTCTCTCTCGCAGCATATATTTCGGCGCATATCACATGGTCGGCACTCGAGAGTGCCTCGGCAAAGTCATCCATAAGAGCCTTTGTCCTCGTGTAGGTATGTGACTGGAAGATGACCCAGAGCTCCCTGTGAGGATACTTCTTCGCAGTCTCAAGCGTAGCTCTTATCTCCGTGGGATGATGCGCGTAGTCATCTATTACCGTAAAGCCGTTCAGCTCTCCCTTTATCTCAAAGCGTCTGTCCGTCCCGGTGAAATCCCCCAGTCCTTTCCTCACCGCGTCATACCCTATACCCAGCTCTTTGGCGACCGCTATCGCGGCAAGGGAGTTTATGACATTGTGCGAGCCGTATACCCCTAGTCTGTAGCTCTCCCTCTTACCGTCATGCTCTGCTTCAAATGCCGGCCGGCCAAAGTCGTCATAGCTTATATCAACGGGATGCCAGTCAGCTTTTTCATCCTTGCCGAAGGTGACTATCCTGCATTTAAGATCCTTTACCACCTCGTCATAGCCCTCTATGTCCGAATTGATAACGAGTACACCGTCATCGGGGATATTGCGTGCGAATCTGTTGAAGGATCGCCTGATGTCATCTATATCCTTAAAGAAATCCAGATGATCCGCCTCCACATTGAGTATCACTCCTATCCTCGGATAAAACGAATGATACGAATTGGTATATTCGCAGGCCTCCATCACAAAGTATCTGTCCGCCCCTATGCGGAAATTGCCTCCTATATCCTTCAGTACTCCGCCTATGGATACGGTAGGATCTGCTCCGGCGCTCATGAGTATCCCGGATATCATGGCCGTGGTGGTGGTCTTGCCGTGGGTACCTGCTACGGATATCGGAGTATCGTAGTCCTTCATTATATTACCGAGGCAATCGGCCCGAGTCTCTATCCTCAGTCCTCTGCGCCTTGCCTCCAAAAGCTCCGGATTGTCTTCATGTATGGCCGCGGTCATGACCACAAGCTCCGTATCATAGGGTATGTTCTCAGCCTTTTGCGGATATCCTATCTTAGCTCCGAGCTCCCCGAGTCTCTTCGTGATCTCTGACGGATGAGCGTCGGAGCCCGATACCCTGCATCCCTTTGACAGCATCAGCTCGGCTATGCCGCTCATGCTGATGCCTCCTATACCTATGAAATGTATATATCCCATTTCCATCCTCTCTTTTTATTTAAATCCTTCAATCCCATGCAGTGATTAAGGGCGTGAAACCCTTTCCGGATATTTAAAGAGTATACTCTTTCAAAACACCTTATAGCAACTTGATAATAAAACCGTTTTACGATAAAATCTTTTTGTTACTTTTGTACAGATTATAAGAATGGAAGGTGATCAGATTTGGCAATGGACACGATCGAGAAGATCCGTGAAGCTGAGCTGGCTTCAGACCGTGCTGAGAAGAACGCCGTCGTGGAAGCAGACCGCATCATGGCAGAGGCCGAGGATGCCGCAGCAGCTCTCAAGACGGATCTCACCAAAGAGGCTAAGGCTAAGGCTGACGAACTTCTGAAGGACGCTTCGGCAAAGAGCGAATCCATACTCGCCGAGGCAGAGGAGTCGGCAAAAACAGAAGTTTCCGCACTCCGCGCTTCCGTGGAAGCAAACAAAGAGGGAGCCATAAAGCTCATCCTCGATGACCTGACTGCCTGAGGGCACAGGGTCGACAATAATACTGTAAAGGAGGTCAATATATGTCAGTTCTGCCAATGAAGCACATGATCGTATGTGCCAAGAGGCAAGACCGCAAGGCTATACTTGAGAAGCTGCAGCGGACTGAGGCTGTGGAGATCATCTCCCGTGAGGACGATGAGAGCGACGAGGTCTTTAACAGGATCGATGTGTCGCAGTCATCCCAGCTCTTCGTCAAGAATTCCGCTCAGGCGGAAAGGGCTCTCGAAGTATTGAACAGCGCTGCACCCGAGAAGTCCTCGCTGTTGTCAGCTTTTGCCGGCAGGACTCCCATCACTCTTGAAGAGTACGAGGCTAACGCCAAAAAGCGTGACAAGGTGATGAGGGATGTCAATGATATCCTGAAGCTCGATAAGGAGCTGACGGAAGCAAAAGCGGATATACCGCGTATCACTACTCAGATAGAAGCTCTGACCCCGTGGATCGGGCTCACGGAGCCGCTCTCATTTGCGGGCACCAAAAAGACAGCTGCTTTCATAGGTACTTTCCCCGAGCTGCTTACTGAAGCAGAGATCGCCGAGAGACTGGCAGCAGCAGCCCCCGACGTGGAGGCACTTGATGTAAATGTCATCAATTCAGAGGACAATATCACTTCGGTCCTGATTTCCTGCTTGAAAACAGAAAAGGATAAGGTGGACGAGGCCTTACGGCGCATGAATTTCCAGCGTCCTCCCGTATCCGACCTGATACCGTCCGAGCAGCTCGACGCATATGACAGAGAGCTCAAGGCCGCAGTCGCAAAGATCGACTCCACAAGAGAGGCGATAGCTTCTTATGCCGACAAGCGTGAAGATATCAAGTTCATCGCGGACTATTTCCGCATGAGAGCGGAGAAATACGAGGTGCTCGGCACACTCGCGCAGACAAAACGTACCTTTATAATAGAAGGTTTCGTGCCGGAGCAGTATGCCGGTACTCTTGAGCAGGATCTGTCTCAGAGCTTTGATGTGGCGGTGGAAATGCTCGACCCGGAGCCCTCGGAGGATGTACCTGTACTCCTGAAGAACGGTCCCTTCGCAGAGCCGGTGGAGGGCATCATAGAGAGCTACTCCATGCCGGGAGCCGGTGAGCTGGATCCCACCACGCCGGTGGCCTGCTTCTATTATATTCTCTTCGGTATGATGCTTTCGGACTTTGCGTACGGCGCAATGATGTCTCTGGCTACGTTTGTGCTTATCAAAAAGATGAAGAACATGGAGCGTCCGATGAGGAAGACTCTGACGATGTTCTTTTACTGCGGTCTGGGCACCATGCTGTCCGGCATACTCTTCGGCAGCTATTTCGGTGATGCGCCTACGGTCATCGCAAGTACTTTCTTCGGTAAGACACTGGAGGTGCCAAAGCTCATCGATCCGCTTTCACAGCCTATGAAGATGCTGGTGCTCTGCTTTGCGATAGGTATCATTCATCTCTTTGCGGGTCTTGTCATCAACCTTTATACTGCGCTCAAGCAGAAGAGATACGTGGATGCCGTATCGGATTCCGTGCTCTGGATGCTTCTCGTCGCAGGTCTGCTGCTTTTCGGTCTCACGACCGATATGGTCACGGGTATGTTTTCACTTAACAAGATCTCACCTGTGGCGGGCAACATAGGCAAGATAATGGCAGTTATAGGTGCCATAGGCATCGTCCTCATGGACGGACGCGAGTCCAGAAACTGGTTCAAGCGTACGCTCAAGGGACTCTACGGGCTGTATAACGTAACGGGCTACCTTTCGGATCTGCTCTCCTACTCCAGACTGCTGGCGCTGGGTCTTGCTACATCCGTTATCTCATCGGTCTTCAATCAGATGGGATCTATGGTGGCGGGCACGCCTGTCGTAGGCGTGATATTCTTCATACTGATCTTCATCGTGGGTCATTTGCTGAACCTCGCGATAAACGCGCTGGGTGCTTATGTGCATGCCAACAGGCTGCAGTATGTGGAGTTCTTCGGCAAGTTTTACAATGGCGGAGGCCGTAAGTTTACGCCCTTCGCGACCAACACCAAATACATAAAGATCCAGGATCAGTAGGATCCGGGATTTTTGTGAAATAAAAAAACACCTAAAGATTAAGGAGGATATTTAAATGGGTATCGCATTAGCACTTCTGGGAGCAGCATCAGCAGCACTCTTCGCGGGTATAGGTTCCGCGATCGGTGTGGGACGCGCGGGTCAGGCCGCTGCAGGCCTGGTTACTGAGGATCCTTCACAGTTCTCAAGAGCTCTGATCCTTCAGCTTCTGCCGGGTACACAGGGTATCTACGGCCTGCTGATCGCTTTCATCGCACTGTCAAACATAGGTCTGCTTGGCGGACAGGTAGACACCGGCATGAGCGTAGGTACAGGTCTCATGTATCTCTTCGCCTGCCTTCCCATGGCATTCGTAGGACTGGTATCCGCAATGCAGCAGTCAAAGGCTTCCGTTGCCTCTATCGGCCTCGTAGCAAAGAGACCCGATCAGTTCGGTAAGTCCATGATCTTCCCCGCAATGGTCGAGACATATGCGATCCTTGCGCTGCTTATCTCCATCCTGGCTATCAACGGCATCCCCCGCTGACAGACTGCAACGATCAATACAGACTACGGAGGATCATAAATGGCAGGATTAGACAAGATACTGGGAAGTATCAAGGCTGAGTCCGATGAAGCTGTAGCTAAAAGGATAAATAATGCCAAGGCCGAGGCCGAGGCACTCAAAAAAGAAGCCGAAGCATCCGTAAAGGGTGAATGCGCGCAGATAGAGGCAAGCGGCAAGAGACAGGCCGATGACACGATATCCCGCGCTGAGTCCGCGGCTGCCCTGCTTAAGAGAAAAGCCGTGCTTGCCGAAAAGCAGGCCATCATAGCGGAGGTTTTCGATGAAGCGAAGCAAAAGCTTACAGCTCTTCCTGAGGATAAGTATTTTGATACTGTAATGAAGATAGCGGTTAAAAACGCTCTGCCCGAGGACGGTAAGATCATTTTCTCGGCAGCCGACAAGAAGCGTCTGCCTTCCGGCTTTGAGAGCACACTGAACGGTAAGCTCTCAAAGGGAAGTCTCAAGGTATCCGACGAGACGGTGGACACCACGGGCGGTTTCGTCCTTTCATACGGCGGCATAGAGCAGAACTGCACATTTAAGGCTCTGATCGACGCAGAGCGCGAGAAACTGACAGACAAGGTTACAAAGGTTCTTTTCGGAGGGACGGAGGCGTAAATGTCCGATAATCAATATTATTATGCGGTCGCGCGTATACGTTCAAAAGAGCTCAGTCTCCTTGATCAGGTATTTATTGACCAGCTGCTCGGCGCGAAGAATATCAATGAAGCGTTGAGGCTGCTGCAGGACAAAGGCTGGCACATGCCGGATGAGTATACCACCGAGTCGGAGCGGGTAGAAAAGATGCTCGCTGCCGAAAAGAAAAAGACGTGGGATCTCATCGATGAGCTGGTAGACGATATGTCGGTGTTTGATGTTCTTCTTACGGAGAATGATTATCACAACCTAAAGGCTGCCGTAAAGGAAGCCCTCACAAGTGAAAAGCACCCCAATATCTTCGTGGAAGGCGGTACCATAGACCCTAAGGTCATGAAGGAGGCTGTAGCCTCCAGGGATTTCGGTCCTCTTCCCGATGAGATGGAGCCTGTAGCAGAGAAAGCTCTCGAGACGCTGCTGCATACACATGACGGTCAGCTGACCGATGTGATCATCGATAAGGCGGCTCTTGCAGCGATAAATGATGCCGGAAAGAGGTCCGGAAGCCCGGTGCTCGAGCTATATGCCGAGCTCAAGGTGGCATCCGCTGATATCAAGACGGCAGTACGCGCGGTAAAGACCGGCAAAGACAAAAACTTTATCAAAGACGCACTGGCTCCCTGCAAGACTTTGAATACGGACAAGCTTGCAGATGCCGCGGGCGAGGGTATGGAGGCCATATACGACTACCTCTCCCTTACCGAGTATTCGGACGCGGTAGATGAGCTCAAGAAGTCTCCTTCTGCTTTTGAAAGATGGTGCGACAATCTCATCATCAGAAATATCAGGAGTGAGATCACGCATCCCTATACCATAGGTCCTCTGGCGGCTTATATCATCGCCAGAGAGAACGAGATATCCACAGTGCGTATCGTTCTCTCGGGACTCATAAATGATCTGCCGGAGGCATCCGTCAGGGAAAGGGCAAGGGAAATGTATGTATAAGATAGCTGTAATGGGTGAAGCTGACAGTATATACGGTTTTGCGACACTCGGACTCGACACATATCCTACTGACAATCCTGAGTCGGCACAGAAAACCCTGCGCAATCTCGCCGAGAGCAACTACGCAGTGGTATACATCACAGAGAACACGGCATCAGGCATTCAGGCAGAGATCGACAGATACAGTGAGCAGAAGCTCCCGGCGATAATACTGATACCCGGCGTCTACGGTAACACAGGCAGCGGTGTCAGGAATGTAAGCAAATCTGTAGAGCAGGCAGTTGGTTCGGATATCATATTTGGAGGTGACAAAGAGTAAATGAGCGCAGGTGTGATAAAAAAAGTAGCCGGCCCTCTGGTCGTCGCTACAGGCATGCGTGACGCGAACATGTTTGACGTGGTTCGTGTCGGATCGGAGAGGCTCATCGGTGAGATCATAGAGATCCACGGCGATGAGGCATCCATTCAGGTTTATGAGGAGACTGCGGGCTTAGGACCCGGTGCTCCGGTAGAGTCTACAGGCGTCCCGATGTCGGTTGAGCTGGGACCCGGACTCATCAGCAGTATCTACGACGGTATCCAGAGACCTCTGGAAAAGATACTGGAAATGACAAATTCAAACAATCTGTCAAGAGGTGTGGAGGTACCCTCTATAGACAGAGACAGGAAGTGGCACTTCTCTCCTTCCGCAAAGGCAGGGGATAAGGTGACCGCAGGCGATATACTCGGTACCGTACAGGAGACTGATGTCGTCACACAGAAGATCATGGTACCCTACGGAGTAGAGGGCACGGTGGACTCGATCACCGAGGGCGATTACCTTGTCACTGACAGGATCGCGGTAATAAAGAAGGCTGACGGAGCAACGGAGGATGTGACTCTCATGCAGAGATGGCCCGTCAGACGCGGTCGTCCTTATGCAAAGAAGCTTGCTCCCGACAAGCCGCTCGTTACGGGACAGAGAGTCGTAGATACCTTCTTCCCCATCGCAAAGGGCGGTACCGCAGCCGTACCCGGACCATTCGGTTCAGGTAAGACTGTCGTCCAGCACCAGCTCGCAAAGTGGGCTGAGGCCGACATAGTCGTATATATCGGATGCGGTGAGCGTGGAAACGAGATGACGGACGTGCTGAATGAGTTCCCCGAGCTGAAGGATCCCAAGACCGGCAAATCCCTCATGGAGAGGACAGTGCTCATTGCAAATACTTCGGATATGCCCGTGGCAGCCCGTGAGGCTTCCATCTATACCGGTATCACGATCGCAGAGTATTTCAGAGACATGGGTTATTCCGTGGCGCTTATGGCAGACTCCACATCAAGATGGGCCGAGGCTCTGCGTGAGATGTCCGGACGACTCGAGGAGATGCCCGGTGAGGAGGGTTATCCCGCATACCTCGGTTCAAGACTTGCACAGTTCTATGAGAGAGCAGGTCTTGTCGAGACTCTCGGCTCCGAGCCCAGAGAGGGCGCCCTTTCGGTTATCGGTGCCGTATCTCCTGCCGGCGGTGATATATCCGAACCCGTTACACAGGCTACACTTCGTATAGTCAAGGTGTTCTGGAGTCTGGACTCCTCTCTGGCACAGCAGAGACACTTCCCTGCCATCAACTGGCTGACTTCGTATTCGCTCTATCTCGACAGCATGGGCGCATGGTTTGACAGCAGTGTGGAGGGCAACGACTGGATGGCTCTCAGGCAGGAAATGATGAGTCTGCTCCAGGATGAGTCAGAGCTGAATGAAATGGTACAGCTCGTCGGTATGGATGCTCTTTCCGCACCCGACAGGCTCAAGATGGAGGCTGCACGCTCCATAAGAGAGGACTTCCTGCATCAGGATGCTTTCCATGAGGTGGATACCTATACCTCACTTAAGAAGCAGCATCTGATGATGAAGCTCGTGCTTGCTTACTACAACAGCTCACTGGACGCTCTTTCAAAGGGCGCTCCCATCGAGAAGCTCGTAGACATGGATGTCCGTGAGTCTATCGGACGTTTCAAATATACAGCTGAGGACAAGATCGATGCTGAGTTCAACAGGATAAACGCTGACCTCTCAAAAGAGATCCAGCAGGTCATCGCAGAAAAGGAGGACTTCTAAATGCCAAAGGAGTATAGAACGATACAGGAGGTAGCGGGTCCTCTTATGCTCGTGCGCGATGTCGAAAACGTCGCATTTGATGAGCTGGGAGAGATCGAGCTCGCAAACGGCGAGAAGCGCCGCTGCAGAGTACTGGAGATAGACGACGGCAATGCGCTCGTACAGCTTTTTGAGAATTCCACAGGTCTGAACCTTGAGAGCTCAAAGGTCCGCTTCCTCGGACGCACCATGGAGCTCGGCGTATCCGAGGATATGCTCTCCAGAGTCTTTGACGGACTGGGCAGACCTATAGACAACGGTCCCGAGATCCTGCCCGATGAGAGAAGGGATGTAAACGGTCTCCCCATGAACCCCGCAGCCAGGGCTTATCCCGAGGAGTTCATCCAGACCGGAGTATCCGCGATAGACGGACTGAACACGCTGGTCAGAGGTCAGAAGCTGCCCATCTTCTCAGCTTCCGGACTGCCTCATGCCAAGCTTGCGGCACAGATCGCCCGTCAGGCGAAGGTGCGCGGTACCGATGAGCAGTTCGCCGTTGTATTCGCAGCCATGGGTATCACCTTTGAGGAATCAAACGACTTCGTCGAGTCCTTCCGTGAGACCGGAGCTATCGACAGGACAGTGCTCTTTATGAACCTTGCCAACGACCCTGCCGTAGAGCGTATAGCTACACCACGTATGGCACTGACCGCTGCGGAGTACCTGGCTTTTGAAAAGGGTATGCACGTGCTGGTCATATTGACGGATATCACTAACTACGCCGACGCTCTCCGTGAGGTTTCCGCTGCGCGTAAAGAGGTTCCCGGACGTAGAGGATATCCCGGATACATGTACACCGACCTTGCTTCTCTTTATGAAAGAGCAGGTCGTCAGAAGGGTCGCAAGGGCTCGATCACGATGATCCCGATCCTTACGATGCCTGAGGATGACAAGACTCATCCCATCCCTGACCTTACGGGATATATCACAGAGGGTCAGATCATCCTCTCCCGTGATCTGTACCGCAGAGGTATAGAGCCGCCCATCGACGTGCTTCCCTCTCTTTCGAGACTTAAGGATAAGGGTATCGGCGAAGGCAAGACCAGAGCGGATCACGCCAATACGATGAACCAGCTCTTTGCGGCATATGCGAGAGGTAAGGATGCCAAGGAGCTCATGATGATCCTCGGTGAAGCAGCACTGACAGAGATAGACAAGCTCTATGCGAAGTTTGCGGATGAGTTTGAGCAGAAGTATATCAATCAGGGCTATCGTGCCGACAGGAGCATTGAGGACACGCTCGACATAGGATGGGAGCTGCTGCGCATACTCCCCCGTACGGAGCTGAAACGTATCAAGGACGAGTTCCTGGACAAATACTATCAATCATGACTGAACAGTTACGATTGATCACAACTATTCACAGATAAAGGAGTAGTTAATGGCAAATAAAACTGTAACAGCTACCAGAATGGAGCTGACACGCTTAAAGCGCAAGCTTGTGACGACACGTCGCGGACACAAGCTCCTGAAGGACAAGCGGGATGAGCTGATGAGACAGTTCCTGCTCTTGGTACGTGAGAATATGGAGCTCCGTAAGAAGGTCGAGGCCGGCATAGCAGCCGCCAACAAAAACTTTGTCCTTGCGAAGTCGACCATGAGCGAAGAGGCAGTAAATGTGGCTTTCATGACTCCGAAGCAGGAGGTGTCACTCGAGGTATCGGAAAAGAATGTCATGAGTGTGGATATCCCGGTGTTTGAATATCGCACCCGTACATCCGATCCGAATGACATCTACTCATACGGACTGGCTTTCACCTCCTCCGATCTGGATGATGCGGTAAAGAGTCTGTCGGATCTGCTCCCGGATATGCTAAAGCTGGCCGAGACCGAAAAGGCCTGCCAGCTCATGGCCGCGGAGATAGAAAAGACCAGACGCCGTGTCAATGCTCTCGAGCATGTGATCATACCCGAGACGGAGGCCGGTATCAAGATGATCACCATGAAGCTGGATGAGAGCGAGCGAAGCACTCAGATCAGGCTCATGAAGGTCAAGGATATGCTCCTTGAGGATGCACATCATTACAAGGAAAGAGAGGCTTAATGCCTATGGCTGACCTGCCGATCCTCTACAGAAAGCGGCTGATACCCGATGAATGCGTAAGGCTCGATGATGACGAGATCATCTATATGGACGACGAGATCATCGTTACCAGATGGAAGGCGCTTCATCCAAAGCCACGGCTCGATCACGGGTATTCATGCTATTTTCTGAAGAGGAACTACAAGGTCAGCAAATTTCTCTTCAGCGATGACAGTCTGATCTACTGGTATTGCGACATCATCGATCACGCCTATGACAGTGAGGAGAATTCATACATATTCAGAGATCTGCTTGCGGATGTCATAGTCTTTCCGGACGGGTTTGTAAAGGTCATCGATCTCGACGAATTCGAGGAGGCACTTGATAAAGAGCTTTTGACCGGAGCGGATGTCAAGAAAGCCCTAAGGGCTCTTGACAGTCTGCTCCGTGTCATTTATGGCGGAAATTTCAACGAACTTAAAAACGAAATAGAAAACAGATTATAACAAAAGACTCCGGGCATAAGCCCGAAGTCCTTTAATCGTCTCTTAAGATGCTTAGGAGCTGTTAATAAATAACTTTGCAATTTAGCGAAGGCTGGCTTGTCGTAAGCAAGGCGGAGAAGGGAGTCGTAGCGGGCTACGGCGACCGACGACAACGCAGCATACGGCAAGTCAGACAAGTCAAATGCAAAGATTATTTGTTAACAGATCCTTACTCTGTAACGATAGCGCCTACAGGGCAGCCTGCCTCGCAGGCACCGCAGTCGATGCAGGTAGCCGCATCCACTTCAAACTTGCCGTCTCCCTCAGAGATAGCGTTTACAGGACACTGAGCCGCACAAGCACCGCAGCTGATACAGGAATCATTGATTACGTGAGCCATTTATATTTCCTCCTTATAAGTTCCCAAGAGTGACGGGATATTCACTCTGTGTTTTTGCTCAAAATATTCTACAACAAGAGTATGTAAAAATCAACAAAAGCAGGACAGAAATTACAAAAGTTGCTGTTCACACCTTACAGGTGCTCAAGCAACTGGATTTCTCTGACATTATCCACACTGTAAACGTTATCTACAAAATGCATCACCCCTATTGCATTTAAAAAAGAATGAGTATATATTACGCTATTGTAAAGCGATTCGGAAATCTTCGATGCAGTAGGAGGTGACCGATCAAAATATAAGGGATAACTATTTCGGTCGATCTGTCACAGATCCGGCCACTGCTCCGGCAAGGAGTATCAGTTTTCTTAGTACGGCAAGCCGTATCTGACTTTTCCCTTTGAGACTAAAATGCACATATTTTTCAAGTATTATTTAAATTTGCATTCTCCGGTCGCTTTGCACGTAACTGAAAACCAGACATAAGTGCAGGATCTGATCATCCCGGGCGGATATATCACATTTACCATGTCTCCCTATGGTCAGATCAGGGAGGAGTGATCATATGGATGTAGGTACAGTAAAATATGATGATACACAGTTCGAGCTCATGATGATGCTGGGACGGTACCAGAGTAACGGCATACCGATCTTCTTTGAAGACAAACCAAGCACACCACAGGATGTGGTGAACATAATGATGGTCAGGGAGAACGAGGTTTATATGGCCGACTATGTGACCGACCAGGATAACAAACTGGTGCAGATAAGGTATGATCATGTAAGATGAAATCTCCTGAAGCCCCCGGTCCCATGCGGATTTACGGCATCTGAGAGACGGCGCCCCAAAAGCTATTACAGTGACCGGAATACAGCGTGGGCCCGGGGGATTTGTAAGGTGACATAAAGTGTGCTATACTGTATGCGCTATGTCATAATGCAGCAATAAAGGATGATAAATGCGGGAAAGTCGAGAGACACAGAGACAGCTGCGGGAACGGGCGAGACGCTTTGAAGCCGAGGATAACCGCAGACAGCACAGGATACGCAGAAGAAAAAAGAAAAAGTCAAATAAGCTACCTCTTGTGATAGCCGCGCTTGTAATAGCCGCTATAGCAGTCATACTTCTGGGGAATGTAATAATGGAGGAGCTTGGCAGCTCAAGAGAGAGGCAGGATATCGCGTCATATTTTGATCTTACATCACCGGACGATAACGTACTCATCATAAACGGTGAGAGGTCGGAAGAAAAAGCAATGATACAAAACGGTACGGTTTATCTTCCGATCAGGGTCGCGAACAGTCTGTATGATAACTTTTATTATGACAGCATAGAGGGACATCTGCTGGTCACGGGTGCGACAAGGACCACGGAGGGCGTGCAGGGATCGGATTATATCCCGGGAGATACCGTATATATCTCTCTGGCTTTCCTGAACAGGTTCTGCCCGATGAGCTATGAGATATACGAGGAGCCGTATCGGATCGTTATAGCCACTACGGCGATGAACACGGAGAAAATCGGGATAGCCGATGATACCGTGATGAGGGTATCTGCCGATAAGAAAAGCCCCATCCTGTATGATCTCGAAAAAGGAGCTGCACCGGAGCTGCTGGAGAGCGGCGAAAACTGGTCCAGGGTAAGATATCAGGCTGTCGACGGCTATGTCGAAAACAAAGCACTCGATGGAAACAGAACGGCTATGACGGTCTCTCTTTCCGGCGGAAATGAAGCGGATGCGGACTATCAGAGGATACTCCGGCAGCATAAGATAGTGATGGGCTTTCACAATATCGCAGTAGCGGATGCGAATGCCTACTTTGCCGATGCTACCGCGAATGTAAAGGGTATGAATGTCATCGCCCCGACATGGCTTTCAATGTCGGATAACGAGGGACATCTGAATGATATAGGAAGCGCGGAATACGTAAACAGAGCTCATGAGAAGGGCTATGAGGTCTGGGCAGTCGTAGACAATTTCAGCCCGGATATGGACAGCAACGAGGTGCTGTCACGTACCTCGGCAAGAGCAGTATTGGAGCAGGAGCTGATAGAACGGGCCAAGACATACGGACTGGACGGCATCAATATAGATTTCGAGCAGCTCAAGGGTGAGACGGGGGATGATTTTGCCCAGTTTTTAAGAGAACTGTCGATCCTGACCAGAGCGAACGGACTGGTGCTCTCCGTGGACAACTACGTGCCGCAGGATTATACGGGCTTCTACCGACGCGATATACAGGGCAGGGTCGCGGATTATGTCGTGATAATGGGATATGACGAGCACACCATGGCATCGAACGAGGCGGGATCGGTAGCTTCCCTGGGATTTGTGACGCAGGGAATAGAGGATACGCTTAAGGAAGTACCTGCAGCGCAGGTGATAAATGCGATACCGTTCTATACCAGAAAATGGGCCTTTGAAGAGGGCGTACTCTCCTGTGAGAGTCTCGGCATGACCGATGCGAGAGCTTTTCTTGCGGACAACGGTGTACAGGCGTCATGGGATGCCGAGACCTGTCAGAACTATGCTTCATTTGAAAAGAACGGAGTACTATACAGCATATGGCTTGAAGATGCAGAAAGTATATCTTCAAAGCTTGCCGTCATGGCTTCACATGATCTGGGCGGAGTGGCCTGCTGGAAGCTGACTCAGGAGACACCGGATATCTGGGACATGATCACTACGTACTATCCGGTGGGACAGTAGTCTATGGTCACCCGGGTGGCAAGGGCGTACGGAAACCCCGAACGTGATAAAAGAGTCATGCGGGAAGCCGGTGAGATAATAGCGCGGGGAGGACTCGTAGCCATCCCTACCGAGACGGTATACGGACTGGCGGGTAATGCGCTGGATCCAAGGGCTTCCGCAAAGATATACGCGGCAAAGGGCAGACCCTCGGACAATCCGCTCATAGTGCATATAGCAAGGCTTGAAGATATGCCGTATCTTGTAAAGGAGATACCGGACAGCGCTTACAGGCTGGCAGAAAGCTTCTGGCCCGGTCCTCTGACCATGATAATGAAAAAGTCTGACAGGGTACCGTATGAGACTACCGGAGGACTCGATACCGTCGCGGTGAGATTTCCCTCCGATCCCATAGCGGAGGAGTTTATACTTGCGTCGGGAGGATATATAGCGGCTCCCTCGGCAAATGTCTCAGGCAGACCGAGCTGTACTACGGTCATGCATTGCATAGAGGATCTGTCGGGCAGGATAGATATGATAATAGACGGAGGCGAGGTCGGCATAGGACTCGAGTCCACGATAGTGGATCTGACCGATAAGATACCGTGTCTGTTAAGACCCGGATACATAGGACCGGAAAAGCTTGCTAAGGTAACCGGTGAGCTTGATATAGACCCTGCGGTAAGGGACATCGCATCAAAGGATCTGAAGCCCAAAGCTCCCGGCATGAAATACCGGCATTATGCTCCCAGGGGTGAGCTCACGCTCGTAAAGGGAAGTCCGGATGCGGTGGCTGATAAGATAAACCGCATGACGGAGGAGCTCGAAAAAAAGACCGGGAATGTGGCAGTAATAGCCACGGAGGAAAACGCCGCGGCATATACATGCAAAAACGTGTATAGGATTGGCGGTATCAGCGATGAAGCAGGTATAGCACACCGGCTTTTTGCAGTACTCAGAGAGCTCGATGACAGGGATACGGAGTATATCTTCTCAGAGTGCTTTGACACACCGGAGCTCGGGCTGGCGATAATGAACAGAATGAAAAAAGCGGCCGGAGGCCGGATAATAGATCTGACGGAGGAAAAACTGTGAAAATTGCGATCGGATGCGATCATGGCGGATATGAGCTTAAACTAAAGCTTATTGCGCACCTGAAGGAAAAAAAACACGAGGTTACTGATCTTGGCTGTGATTCGGCTGATTCGGTGGATTATCCCGTATATGGCAGGAAGGTTGCTTATGAGGTGACAGAAGGCAGGGCTGACAGAGGCATAGTCATCTGTACCACGGGCATAGGCATTTCCATAGCCGCAAACAGGATAAAGGGAATAAGAGCAGCTGTATGTACAAACGGTCTTATGGCAAAGATGACAAGGCTGCACAATGACGCAAACGTACTTGCGCTCGGCGCGAATATAGTGGGTTACGGTCTTGCAGAGGAGATCACGGATATCTTCCTCGAGACGGAGTTTTCCGGAGGAGAAAGACACGTAAGAAGGATCGGCGGTATAGATGATGTCTGATAAAAGAAACGACTATATCTCATGGGATGAATACTTTATGGGGGTCGCGAAGCTTACGGCTGAGCGCTCCAAGGATCCAAACTCACAGGTAGGAGCCTGCATAGTCAGTCCTGATCACAAGATCCTGTCTATGGGATACAACGGATTCCCCAGGGGCTGCGAGGATGACGATTATCCCTGGGCAAGAGAGGGTGATGTGCTGGACGTGAAGTACACCTATGTGACACACGCCGAGCTGAATGCCATATTAAACTTCAGAGGCGGGACGACGGGACTGGAGGGCGCTTCTCTCTATGTGACCCTGTTCCCGTGTAATGAATGCGCAAAAGCCATAATACAGACCGGGATACGGCAAGTAGTGTACGAGTCCGACAAGTACGGAGACCTGCCGTCTACGATAGCTTCAAAAAAGATGTTTGATTCTGCCGGTGTCTCCTACAGGAGCTATATCCCGAGCGGAAGAAAGGTTGAGATCGATCTATGAAAGCTGAGGCAAGGAAGCTTATATACGTGCTTCTCGCCGTTATATTGTTTACAGAGCCCTTTTGCGGAGGGCTTGTGAGTGTCTATGCGACCTCGACCACGGATAAGATAAAACAGGCCGAGCAGGAGAAGAAAAATGCCGAACAGCAGCTCGGACAGACTCAGAACACCTTAAATCAGCTCAAGGATTCCAAAAAAGCCATACAAAACAGTCTGAACAATCTTAATGAACAGCTGAATGAGACATCCGGCAAGATGGACGAGCTTCAGGCGCAGATCGATGAAAAGCAGGCCAGTATAGAGGCTGTGGAAAAAGAGTATGAGGATGCCGTGGAGCAGGCGGCTGAGCAGTATAAATTTATCAAGATGAGGATAAAGAAGATATATGAGACAGGCTCCGACAGTATTTACGATCTGCTCTTTAATTCTGCGAACATGGCGGAGTTCTTAAACAAAGCCGTCTATATCGCTAAGATGAACGATTATGATGATAAAATGCTGGCCAAGATGAAAGCCCTTCAGGAGGATGCGGCGAAGAAAAAAGAGATCCTTATGGAAGAGGATGAAGAGCTGCGTCAGCTGTACAACGAGATGGAGGAAGAGGCCGGAAGCCTGCAGGATCTTGTGGACAGTACAGAGAACAGTCTGGTGAGCTATGCCGGTGCCATATCCGAGAAGGAAAAGGAAGCTCTCGCATATGAGGCCAGGCTGCTCGCAAATCAGCAGACCATATCGCAGCTCAAGTCAAAGCTTGCCGAGGAAGAGGCTTTAGCAAAGCAGGCGGAAAAGATGGAGTTTAGGGATCTCTCCGAGGTATCGGTAGCTGCAGGCGACAGAGACCTGCTTGCGGCGATCATACAGTGTGAAGCAGGAGGAGAGCCTTATGCCGGCAAGATAGCGGTGGGTGCCGTCATAATGAACAGAGTAAGGAGTGCGGCTTTCCCCAATACGATAGCAGGCGTGGTCTATCAGCCTATGCAGTTTCAGCCGGTACGCTCCGGGAGACTGGCCATCAGGCTTGCTGAGGGCGCGAACGAGACCTGCTATAAGGCTGCGGACGAGGTGCTCGCAGGTGCCAATAATATAGGTAAATGTCTGTTCTTCAGGACTGTGGTGCCCGGCATAAACGGCACGATAATAGGACATCATGTATTCTACCTGTACTGGACCGGAGTGGCTTCGGGCTACGGTACAGTCGAGGAGTCACTTGCCGGAGAGGATGCTACG
>CAJOME010000011.1:23313-25712 GCA_905235585.1 uncultured Lachnospiraceae bacterium
GCGTCGGAAGCGGCTGCAAGCAAGGCTGCATCAGAAGAGGCGGCATCGAAGGAGGCTGCGTCGAAGGAAGCGGCGTCAAAGGAAGCAGCAAGCAAGGAAGCCGCATCGAAAGAGGCGGCCAGCAAAGCCGCATCGGAAGCGGCTGCAAGTAAGGCTGCATCGGAGGAAGCATCCAGAAAGGCCTCTGAAGAAGCGTCCAAGAAAGCCTCCGAAGAAGCAGCGTCGAGGGAAGCCGAAAGCAAAGCCGCATCGGAAGAAGCTCAGGATAGCGGATCGGACGAGACTTCAAATACCACGTCCGGTAACTCACCATGAGCACAAAGGTTGCTCAGCGCAGCAAGTGCGCAGAGCTGTCTGAACAGTAACGCATAAAGACCAGCCTGCTGCATATGGACGACATTCGTGAAAAATGAAGATAAAAAGCGTAGTATATCAGATGATCGACAGCTTCTCGAGCGCATGCTCTCCTACTATCGGCTCGAAGTACTCTCTTATGCGTCCTTCGACGGCGGATGTGCACTCCTCCATATGACCATACTCGGTGATGATGTTGCAGACCTTATTAAAGGCTTCCGGAGTATGATCGGACTTTCTTATGAGAAGATAATACTTCTGATCCTCCGGTCCTTTGTACAGCGCGTTGTCACCGTGATACAGTCCCTTTAAGACCTTGGACGCGCGTATGACATTATCAAGGTCTTCAAACGAATAAAGCTTGGTGAGATCCACCTGTATGGTGATCTTTACCTCCTTCGGCTCGTTTCCGTCTCCGGTCTTAAGCGGTGCCTCCGCAGTGATACTGTCCCCGGACGCATTGGCGGTAAGATTCGCCTCTGCCTCCTGCACCTGCTCCTTGAGCTTCCTGAAGAGATCAAGTATATCATCGGCACTCCCGGGATCGCGCTTTCTGGAGGACTCCTGAGCATCGGACTCTCCCAACATCGGAGCGAACTTGGAAAATCTCGTGTCAAGCTCCTCCGGGTCTTCGACCTTTGTGATAATGAGCACGATGGTCTCATTTGAAAGCGGGATAGCCTCTATCATGAGAGGGATATCCTCCACCTCAAAGCCGAATTTGCTTGCCGCTTCACGCATCATATCCCTGAAAAGGCTCTTTGCCTTGTCCGTACCGTATGCGAGCTCACTTATCTTTAAGTTTCTGGAGGTGAGATCGTTTTTGGTAAGTGTGCATCTTATCTGTTTTTCATTTACTTTTTCTATTTTCATGTTTTCCCCTGAATATCGGCACTTCTCATGCGCCATCCCCTGAAGCGCAGCTTCTCAATGCTCTCGCGCCAGGTTTTCAAACTTAGTGAGTGACGCGATCCACGCAAGAGATACGGTGCCTGTCGATCCGTTTCTCTGCTTGGCGACAATGATATCCGCTACACCCTTTTTCTCCGAATCTTCGTTGTAATAATCATCTCTGTATATAAATAATACCACATCCGCGTCCTGTTCGATAGCACCTGATTCACGAAGATCCGAAAGCATCGGTCTGTGATCGGGTCTCTGCTCCACCGCTCTGGACAGCTGGGACAGCGCTATGACCGGGCACTGCAGCTCTCTGGCAAGCGCCTTGAGGCTTCTTGATATATCAGATATCTCCTGCTGTCTCGATACATCTCCGCCTCTGCCGTTTCTCGAACCGCTCATAAGCTGCAGGTAATCTATGATCACAAGATCCAGCCCGTGCTCCAGCTTGTGTCTCCTGCATCTCGACCTCATCTCCGAGACCGTGATGGCAGTATCGTCTATCGCAAGATTGGACATGCCTATGACTCCGGCACTCTCTATGATCCCACGCCATTCATCATCATTAAGATCCCCTACCCTGATGTGCTGCGAGTCTACCCTCGACTCCATCGCAAGGAGTCTGTTCACCAGCTGCTCCTTTGACATCTCCAGCGAAAAGAAAAGGCAGTGACAATCCTTCTTGAAGCACGCGTACTGCGCTATATTCAGGACAAACGCCGTCTTGCCCATGGAGGGTCTGGCCGCCACAAGGACGAGATCGGTATTCTGAAATCCGGCTGTCTTCTCGTCGAGATCCTCAAAGCCTGACGGGATACCGGTGATCTTGGAGTCGGCCTTCGCCACATCCTGTATATGCTGCAGGGTATCTATGACTATTTCCTTAATGGTCTTGGTCTGTGATCTCCCCTTATTCTGTACCAGGTCGAATATCTTCTTCTCGGTATCCTGGAGTATGACCTCGGCATCGGTCTCGCCCAGATAGCATTCATTTTCTATATCGGCATTGACCCTTATCACCGAGCGCATGATCGCCTTGTCCCTGACGATCTCGGCATAATGCCTGATATTCGCGGAGGTGGGTACGGCATCCACTATCTCGGCAAGAAACTGCGGATTGGTGATCTCGGCGGGAGCTCCCTTTT
>CAJOME010000012.1 GCA_905235585.1 uncultured Lachnospiraceae bacterium
GAGAAGCTTGCGAGCACCATAGCGGGCAATGCGCCGATAGCCGTAAGGGCATGTAAGAAGGCAATAAATGACGGTCTGGATCTTTCGATGGATGAGGCTATCGCACTTGAGGAGAAGCTTTTCGGCTCATGCTTTGAGTCAGAGGATCAGAGAGAGGGAATGGCAAACTTCCTTCGTAAGAAGGATGATCCCGCAAAGGTAAAGCACGTGGACTTTAAGAATCGCTGAGGCGATTCTTAAAGTCTGCAAGAATGCTGACGCATTCTTGGGTCAGGCAAGGAGTTGCCGACGCAACTCTTTGAAGCTGCAAGAAAACTGACGCATTCTTGGGTCAGGCAAGGGATTGCCAACGCAACTCTTTGAAGCTGCAAGAAAGCGGACGCATTCTTGGGTCAGGCAAGGGATTGCCAACGCAACTCCTTAAAGCTGCAAGAATGCTGACTAAATATATTAATATTCAATAATACAATAGAGGAGGATTTCATTAATGAAGGTTGCAGTCATTGGTGCCGGCACAATGGGTCAGGGCATCGCAAAAGCATTTGCACAGTGTGATGATTTCGACAAGGTTTATCTTTGCGATATCAAGACAGAGTTTGCCGAGGGCGGTCTGGCCAAGATCAAAAAGGGCTATGAGAAGCTTGTCTCAAAGGGAAAGCTCGAGCAGGGAGATGCCGATAAGTATCTTGCAAAGTTTGAGACCGGACTCAACTCCATAGCTACCGATCCCGATCTGGTGGTCGAGGCGGCGCTTGAGGTCATGCAGATAAAGCAGGACTGCTTTAAGGATCTGATGGAGAATGTCGTAAAGAACGAAAACTGCATATTTGCTTCAAATACATCGTCTCTTTCGATCACGGAGATAGGAGCGGGTCTTCCCAAGCCGATCATAGGTATGCACTTCTTCAATCCCGCTGACAGGATGAAGCTCATTGAGGTCATTGCAGGAGCAAACACGCCCGCTGATCTTGTACAGAAGGTTAATGACATATCCGTAAAGCTCGGCAAGACACCCGTACAGGTAAACGAGGCTCCCGGATTTGTGGTAAACAGGATACTGATCCCGCTCATCAACGAGGGTATCTTCGTATATTCGGAGGGTATCTCGGACATAGAGGGAATAGATACCGCTATGAAGCTCGGCTGCAACCATCCGATGGGACCCCTTGAGCTGGGTGACTATGTAGGACTCGATATAGTCCTTGCCATCATGGAGACCCTTTATAAGGAGACAGGCGATTCGAAGTATCGTCCCGCTCCGCTGCTTAAGAAGATGGTCAGAGGCAAGAAGCTCGGCGTGAAGACAGGCATTGGCTTCTACAACTATGCTGACGGCGGAAAAGTACCGACAGATAAGTAATATTTATATATAACTATGGAGGAACAAAGATCATGGATTTTACTTTAGCCAAAGAACATGAGATGGCGAGACAGCTCTTTAAGGATTTCGCCGAGAACGAAGTAAAGCCGCTTGCACAGGAGGTCGATCAGGAGCACAGATTTCCCAGAGAGACAGTAGACAAGATGGCGAAATACGGCTTCATGGGTATACCCGTGCCCAAGGAGTACGGCGGACAGGGCTGTGACACCCTTACATACGCGATGTGTGTGGAGGAGCTGTCAAAGGTGTGCGGCACGACAGGTGTTATCGTATCAGCACATACATCACTCTGCATCGATCCTATACTTACCTTCGGTACTGAGGTGCAGAAGCAGAAGTATGTGGTACCGCTTGCGAAGGGTGAAAAGCTCGGAGCGTTCGGACTTACCGAGCCCGGTGCCGGTACAGATGCGCAGGGTCAGCAGACCAAGGCTGTCGAGGACGGTGACGAGTGGGTGTTAAACGGTTCCAAGTGCTTTATCACCAACGGTAAGGAAGCAGATGTATATGTAATCTTCGCTGTTACCGGCAAGATCGAGAAGCGCGGCAGGATGATGAAGGAGATATCAGCGTTCATCGTGGAGAAGGGCACTCCCGGATTTACCTTCGGTACCAAGGAGAACAAGATGGGTATCTGCGGTTCGGCTACCTATGAGCTTATCTTTACCGATTGCCGTATACCCAAGGAGAACCTGCTCGGAGCAAGAGGCAAGGGCTTTAACATTGCAATGCACACACTTGACGGCGGACGTATCGGTATCGCCGCTCAGGCACTCGGACTTGCTGCAGGCGCTCTTGAGACAACCGTAAACTATGTCAAGGAGAGGAAGCAGTTCGGTAAGGCTATCGGACAGTTCCAGAATACCCAGTTCCAGCTTGCCGATATGGCTACAAAGGTAGAGGCTGCAAGGCTTCTCGTATACAGAGCCGCAAAGAAGAAGGATGAATATAAGAAAGATCCTAAGGTTTCTTATTCCGTAGAGGCTGCACAGGCTAAGCTCTGCGCTGCCGAGGTCGCTATGGAAGTCACCACCAAGGCAGTACAGCTTCACGGCGGTTACGGATATATCAAGGAATACGACGTAGAGAGAATGATGCGCGACGCAAAGATCACGGAGATCTATGAGGGAACCAGCGAGGTTCAGAGAATGGTCATCTCCGCGGCACTGCTGAAGTAAACTAATTAGGGTAAAGGAGTGAAGATACAATGAAAGTAATCGTTTGTATAAAGCAGGTGCCGGATACCAAGGGCGGAGTAAAGTTCAATCCCGACGGCACACTGGACAGAGGAGCAATGCTTGCCATCATGAATCCGGATGACAAGGCAGGTCTTGAGGCTGCATTAAGACTCAAGGATCAGTACGGTGCAGAGGTAACTGTACTCACGATGGGTCTTCCGAAGGCAACGGATGTGCTTCGTGAAGCGTTGGCTATGGGTGCCGATAAGGGCATACTTGTAACTGACAGGGTACTCGGCGGAGCAGATACATGGGCTACATCCACCACCATCGCAGGTGCTATCAGAAATCTGGAGTATGATCTGATCATTACCGGACGTCAGGCCATCGACGGAGATACGGCACAGGTCGGACCTCAGATAGCAGAGCATCTCGGCATACCCGTCATATCCTATGCACAGGAGATCAAGATAGACGGTGATAAAGTCATAGTAAAGCGTCAGTATGATGACAGGTATCATATGCTTGAGGCAAAGATGCCTTGTCTTATCACGGCACTTTCAGAGCTCAATGATCCCAGATACATGACTCCGGGCGGCATCTTTGATGCTGTAAATGCGGATATCACGACATGGGGCAGGGCTGACCTCAAGGATGTGGATGACGCAAATCTCGGACTGGCAGGTTCACCCACAAAGATCGCGAAGGCTTCCGACAAGGTAAGGAAGGGAGCAGGCGAGAAGGTCGTACCCGATACGCCGGAGGATGCAGTTAAGTATATCGTAGGCAAATTAGACGAAAAACATGTCATATAAAGCATTTTCGGAGCATACCCAAAAATCATGCTTGCATGGATTTTTGGGAATGCTCCAGAAAATCAAAAGTGCATGAGCAAAAAAGCTACATGAGCGTAGCGAATGGAGCGATTTGCGAATGCGCTTGGTGATTGCGAGAGTTGCTGGGCAACGGAGCAATCAGCTTTAATTACTAATATGGAGGTAATAAATAAAATGCAGAATATCGAAGAATATAAAGGCGTATTCGTCTTCGCTCAGCAGGTTGACAATGAGGTGAGCGGAATCGCATATGAGCTGCTGGGTAAGGCAAGGGATCTTGCGGAGCCGCTTAACGCGCAGGTCACTGCCGTGCTCATCGGCTCAGGAGTAAAGGGACTTTGCGACAAGCTCGCTGAGTATGGGGCTGACAGGGTTATCGTTGTGGATGATCCCGAGCTCAAGGAGTACAGGACTGAGCCTTATGCTCATGCACTGTCATCTGTAATAAATGAGTACAAGCCGGAGATAATGCTCGTAGGTGCTACGGCTATCGGACGTGACCTCGGACCTACTGTCTCGGCAAGAGTCGCTACAGGACTTACGGCTGACTGTACCGTGCTTAATATCGGAGACTTCCCTCTGCAGCCTGTACCCGGCAAGGAGGATGAGCAGAAGCATAATCAGCTCCTTATGACCCGTCCCGCTTTCGGGGGCAACACAATAGCTACCATCGCATGCCCTAACAACCGTCCCCAGATGGCTACGGTACGTCCCGGTGTCATGCAGAAGATAGAGCCCAAGAAGGGTGCCAAGGCAGAGATCATAGAGTACAATCCCGGATTTACTCCCAACAACAGATATGTCGAGATCAAGGAAGTCGTCAAGGCTGTATCCGATGTCAAGGACATCATGGACGCAAAGATCCTTGTATCAGGCGGACGTGGCGTAGGCTCACCGGAGAACTTCAAGATCCTTGAGGAGCTCGCTGCAGCTATAGGCGGACAGGTAAGCTGTTCACGTGCAGTCGTAGACTCAGGATGGAAGCCTAAGGAAATGCAGGTCGGGCAGACCGGTAAGACCGTGAGACCTAATGTATACTTCGCTATCGGTATCTCAGGCGCTATCCAGCACGTAGCAGGTATGGAGGAGTCGGACATCATTATCGCGATCAATAAGGATGAGGATGCTCCTATCTTTGATGTGGCTGACTACGGAGTGGTAGGCGATCTGAACAAGATCGTACCCGAGCTTACCAAGCAGATACTTGCTGCAAAGGAGGCAAAGGGGGCGTAATAGCCCATGCAGTCTGGGTTTGTTCATCATTGTGAGCATGGGCTGGAAGTTTGCTGCGCAAACTCCTCTGAACATGGATAAGTTTGTGCATCATTGTGAGCATGGGCTGGAAGTTTGCTGCGCAAACTCCACCAAGATCAGTGAGGTTCGTTCATCACTATGAAATATACAGACAGGGTTACTGTTCACACCTTGCAGGTGCTCACAGCAACCGGATTTGCCCAATAAAATTGCCTACGGCAAGGGGCAAATCCTTGTATCGGCTTCTGTAATCTTTTTCACGCTCAGCGCAGCTAGTGCGCAGAGCTGTCTACAAGACAGGCACCGAAAGTTTCTTTCGGTGCCTGTCTAATATTGCATGATTTTCATATAAATGATACAATTTCTAATTGCCCGTACCGCGGTACGGGCAATTACTAATGATATAAAAGGAGAGGGACATGAGTAAGAATTTCAGTGAGCTGCTGAAGAAAGTAAATGAGTTTCCGATAAAGAAGCTGTCAGTGGCGGCGGCAAATGACGATGAAGTCATCGAGGCGGCGGCAATAGCGCATGAGAAAAAGATCGCCGACTCCATACTGGTCGGAGACAAGGAACAGATAGTGTCAATATGTAAGGATATAAAGGTCGATCCTTCGATCTTTGAGATAGTGGACATCAAAGACCCTATCGAGGCGGCACATGAAGCGGTACGCATCGTGCATGACGGCGAGGCGGATATGTATATGAAGGGTCTGCTTTCCACAAAGGATTTCCTTAAGTCTATACTGGATAAAGAGGTCGGTCTGCGTACCGAAAGACTGCTTTCACATGTCTGTGTATTTGAGATAAAGGGAGTATCGCAGCTTCTGTTCCTCGCGGATGTGGCATTCCTGCCTTATCCCACACTGGAGCAGAAGGTGGGCATAATCGAGAATACAGTAGAGGTCTGCAATGCCTGCGGTATAGATATGCCCAAGGTCGCTCCTGTAGCAGCTGTAGAGGTGGTCAATGAGAAAATGCCCGCCACAGTGGAGGCTGCAGAGCTTACGAAGATGAATGAAGAAGGAAAGATAAAGGGCTGCATCATAGACGGACCGCTGTCGGTAGACCTTGCCATCTATCCTGAGGCGGCGAAGCATAAGAATGCAGAGGACAGGAAGATCGTCGGCGATGCCGATGTCATACTCTTCCCCGACATCCACGCAGGAAATATCGCATACAAATTCATCGTACATACCACAGAGTTTAAGAATGCCTGTATCCTGACCGGAACCAAGGCTCCTGCGATCCTGACATCCCGTTCGGATTCCGCAGAGACAAAGGTGAATTCCATAGCACTTGCGGCAGTAGTGGCAGCGCATCAGAGTAAATGATATGTCATAACACAGCACAGTATTCAGGAGGTACAAAATGGCAATAAGATCACTGATAATCAATCCCGGCAGTACATCGACAAAGATAGCCGTATTTGAAGACGAAGAGATGCTCTTCGATCAGACCCTGCGTCATTCTACCGAGGAGATATCCAAATACGATACGATATTTGATCAGAAGCAGTTCAGAAAAGACATCATCATGGATTTCCTCAAGGAGAAGGATTTCGATATAAAGACACTTGACATGGTAGTCGGGAGGGGCGGACTGGTAAAGCCTATACCCGGTGGCACATATAAGGTTTCGGATGCTTTGGTGGAGGATCTGAAAATAGGACCTCAGGGTCAGCATGCTTCAAATCTCGGCGGTGTACTCGCACGTGAGATAGCTGATGAGATAGGGAAGCCTTCCTTTATAGTCGATCCCGTGGCAGTGGATGAGCTCCAGCCAGTAGCGAGGATATCGGGCATACCGGACATCGAGAGGAATTCCATATTCCATCCGCTCAATCAGAAGGCTATGGCAAGACGCTACGCAAAAGAAAACGGCAAGAAGTATGAGGATATCAACGTGATAGTCGCTCATATGGGCGGAGGAGTGTCCGTAGGAGCACACAGGAAGGGTCAGGTCGTTGACGTGAGCAACGCGCTGGAGGGAGACGGAGCATTCTCGCCCGAGAGAGCGGGAGGACTGCCTGTAGGACCTCTGGTAAGACTGTGCTATTCAGGCAAATACACCGAGAAGGAAATGTATAAGAGACTCGTAGGCGGCGGCGGATTCACCGCGTACCTTGGTTCCAATGACATGCAGGAATGCACAAAAAGAGCTGAGACGGACGAGCACGCAAAGCTTATAGTGGATGCATTTGTTTATCAGATAGCCAAGGACATCGGCTCAAGGGCGGCTGTGCTTGAGGGTAAGGTAGATGCTATCATACTCACCGGCGGTATAGCTTACGGCAAGAAAGTAACGGACGCTATAGCGAAGTATGTGGACTGGATCGCTCCCGTAGTGGTATATCCCGGTGAGGATGAGCTGCTGGCTCTCGCACAGGGCGGACTGCGTGTCTTAAGAGGCGAAGAAGAAGCAAAGGAATACTAGAAATGAGTATTGCTGAAAAGTTATTCGGCACTCACAGTGACAGAGAATTAAAGAGAGTAAAGCCGATAGTGGATAAGATAGAAAGTCTCAGACCACAGATGGAAGTGCTCTCCGATGAGGAACTGCGGGGGAATACCAAAAAGTTCAAAGAGAGACTGGCAGCGGGGGAGACGCTTGACGACCTGCTGCCCGAGGCGTATGCCACCGTAAGAGAGGCATCCAGACGTGTCCTGAATATGGAGCACTTCAGGGTGCAGCTCATAGGAGGCACGATACTCCATCAGGGACGTATAGCCGAAATGCGTACAGGTGAGGGTAAGACACTCGTATGTACGCTCCCGGCATATCTCAATGCACTTGAGGGCAAGGGCGTTGAGGTAGTCACGGTCAATGATTATCTTGCAAAGCGTGATGCCGAGTGGATGGGGCAGGTGCATGAGTTTCTCGGTCTGACCGTTGGAGTGGTGCTTTCGGGGATGACGCAGGAGGAGAGACAGGCAGCCTACGGATGTGATATCACCTACGTCACCAATAATGAGCTGGGCTTCGATTATCTGCGTGACAATATGGCGATCTATAAGAAGCAGCTGGTACTCAGAGACCTGCACTTCTGCATCATTGACGAGGTAGACTCGGTGCTCATAGACGAGGCGAGGACCCCGCTCATCATATCCGGACAGTCAGGCAAATCCACTGCGATATATCAGCTCTGCGATCAGCTGGCCAGACAGATGCAGCGCGGCGAGGCATCCTCGGATGAGCTCTCCAAGATGGATGCCATCATGGGCGTGGAGATAGAGGAGACCGGAGATTTCATTGTAAACGAAAAGGATCATCTGGTTAACCTTACTGCAGAAGGTGTGCATAAGGTCGAGCAGTTCTTCCATATCGACAATTTTGCCGATCCTGAAAATCTGGAGATACAGCACTGTATAATACTGGCGCTTCGTGCGCACAATCTGATGCACAGGGATAAGGACTATGTGGTAAAGGACGATCAGGTGCTGATAGTCGATGAATTTACCGGACGTATCATGCCCGGCAGACGATATTCTGACGGACTGCATCAGGCGATAGAGGCAAAGGAGCGCGTAAAGGTGAAGCGTGAATCAAAGACGCTTGCCACCATAACCTTCCAGAATTTCTTCAATAAGTTCGACAAGATCTGCGGTATGACCGGTACGGCACTGACAGAGGAGAAGGAATTCAGAGAGATCTACGGTATGGACGTAGTGACCATACCCACCAACAGACCTGTGGCTCGTCAGGATATGCAGGATGCGGTATTTAAGACCAAAAAGGAAAAATACAGAGCCATATGTGATGAAGTGGTAAGGGCACATGGGATAGGGCAGCCCGTATTGCTCGGTACGATAAACATAGACACCTCCGAGCTGCTGTCGGATATGCTAAGAAAGCGTGGCATACAGCATAACGTGCTGAATGCGAAGTTCCATGAGCAGGAGGCAGAGATAGTGGCTGATGCCGGACATCACGGTGCGGTTACCATAGCCACCAACATGGCCGGACGTGGTACCGATATCAAGCTGGATGATGAGGCAAAGGCTGCCGGCGGACTCTATGTAATAGGATCCGAAAGACATGAAGCGAGACGTATAGACAACCAGCTGCGAGGCAGATCCGGACGTCAGGGCGATCCGGGTATGACGAGATTTTACATATCGCTTGAGGACGATCTGATGAGGCTTTTCGGATCCGGCAGGCTGATGAGTGTTTTTGATGCGCTGCAGGTGCCCGACGGTGAGCAGATAGAGCACAAGATGCTCTCGGGTGCCATAGAGAGAGCACAGAAAAAGATAGAAGAAAACAACTTCGGCATAAGAAAGAATCTTTTGGAATACGATGCCGTAAATAACGAGCAGAGAGAGCGTATATATGAAGAAAGACGCAGAGTGCTCGATGGCGAGAGTATGAGAGATACTATCTACAAGATGATCACCGATATCGTGGATTCGGCTGTGGATACCTGTGTCGGAGAGGATGCCGGGTCAGAGGACTGGGATATGCGAGAGCTGAACCAGATACTGCTGCCCACCATACCGATGCAGCCTGTAAAGACTCCCGATGTAAAGGATATGCGCACCAAGGAGGAGCTCAAGCAGTATCTCAAGACGAGAGCGGTAAAGCTTTATGAGGAAAAGGAGGCTGAGTTCCCCGAGACAGAAGCCATAAGGGAGGTGGAGCGTGTGATCCTCCTTAAGGTGATAGACCGTAAGTGGATGGATCACATAGACGACATGGATCAGCTCAGGCAGGGTATCGGTCTGCAGGCATACGGACAGAGAGATCCCGTTGTAGAATACAAGATGACGGGATACGATATGTTTAATGACATGATCGACGCGATACAGGAGGAGACAGTCAAAACGCTCTTCCATATCCGTGTGGAGGAAAAGGTAGAACGTGAGCAGGTGGCGAAGGTCACGGGTACGAATAAGGATGATACCTCAAAGCACACGCCCAAGACGAGAAGCGACAAGAAGGTATATCCCAATGACCCCTGTCCATGCGGCTCGGGTAAGAAATATAAGAACTGTCATGGTCAGTCAGCCAGTGGCTGACTGACGGACACGCTTTGTCTCGCTATGCGAGGCAGTGCCCCGGGGCTTAGAGCTGTTCCAGATAGTATGAAATGTGTTGAGTAAGAAAAATGGTTGAACTGGACAATTTAAAACTTGATATAAAAGGATATGAAGAGCCGCTTGCGGAGCTCAAGGCATCACTTGACCTCGAGAGCAAACAAAACCGCATCGCCGAGCTGTCCCGTCTTATGGAGGAGCCGGGGTTTTGGGATGATCCCGAAAAGAGCCAGAAGGATTCGCAGCTTCTGGGTGACCTGAGAAATGATGTAAACGGATATAATGAGCTTGAAGCAAAATATGCAGATATGCTTGAGCTCATAGACATGGCAAACGAAGAAAATGACGAGAGCATGGTCGGCGAGATAAAGTCGGACTATGAAGGATTTAAGCAGAAATACGAAGAGATGAAGACTGCCACGCTTCTGTCTGAGAAGTATGATGATGCCAACGCGATCATAAATATAAATGCCGGAGCAGGCGGTACGGAGTCCTGCGACTGGGCTTCCATGCTTTACCGTATGTATGGCAAATGGGCAGACAGACATGGCTTTAAGATAGATGAGCTTGACATGCTTCCAGGAGATGAGGCCGGGATAAAGTCTGTAGAGTTTCAAGTGAATGGACTGAATGCCTATGGCTTTTTGAAATCCGAAAAGGGCGTGCATCGTCTGGTACGCATATCTCCGTTTAACGCTCAGGGTAAAAGACAGACATCCTTTGTTTCCGTAGATGTGATGCCCGATATAGAGGAAGATATTGATATAGATATAAAACCGGATGATATAAGGGTAGATACCTACAGATCCTCGGGAGCAGGCGGACAGCATATTAATAAGACATCCTCCGCTATCCGCATCACTCATTTCCCTACCGGCATCGTCGTAACCTGCCAGAACGAGAGAAGCCAGTTCCAGAATAAGGATAAGGCGATGCAGATATTGAAATCAAAGCTGTATATGCTTGCAAAGGAAAACAATGCCGAGAAGCTTTCCGAGATAAGGGGAGAGGTAAAGGATAATGCATGGGGATCACAGATCCGCTCATATTTTCTTCAGCCTTATCAGCTCGTCAAGGATCTGCGTACTGAATGTGAGATAGCTCAGGCGGATTCCGTACTTGACGGCAATATAGACCCTTTTATAAATGCTTATCTCAAGTGGAGCGCGACTAAAAAGAAAGAGGCACAGAAATGATAAAGGCGGCGGTACTTGGCTACGGCACTGTAGGCAGAGGCGTATATAATGTCATAAGGGAGAATAAAGAGCTTGTAAATGAAAGAGCAGGTCAGGAGATCGAGATCAAATATGTGCTTGACCTCAGAACATTCCCCGGTGATCCCGTTGAAAAGGTTCTGACGGACAATTTTGATGATATAGTGAATGATCCCGAAATAAAGATCGTGGTGGAGGTCATGGGCGGCATAGGTGCCGCATATGAGTTTACAAGGCGCAGTCTTGAAGCCGGAAAGAATGTATGCACGTCAAACAAGGAGCTGGTCGCTGAACACGGTCTGGAGCTCATGAGGATAGCCAGAGAGAACGATGTCAATTACTTCTTTGAGGCAAGCTGCGGAGGGGGTATCCCTATCATAAGGGCGCTTAACGACTGTCTTACCGCTGATGCCATAGATCAGATCACGGGCATACTTAACGGAACTACCAATTTTATCCTTACCGAGATGACTCAAAATGTCGGAGTGAGCTTCAGCAAGGTGCTGAAGCAGGCTCAGGAGAATGGATTTGCTGAAAGGGATCCTAGCGCTGACATAGATGCGTATGATCCTGCCAGAAAGATCGCGATCCTGTCATCGATCATCTTCGGGAGCTCTGTTGACTATAAGGATGTATATACCGAGGGCATAAGAAAGACAGGTGCTGAGGATATACGCTATGCTTCCACACTTGGATATGCCGTAAAGCTTCTTGCGGAGGCGAAGAAAACAGAGGATGGGATAAGAGTATATGTGGCACCGTTCCTGATCGCGGAGGATCATCCGTTGTATCCGATAAACGGAGTGATGAACGCGGTATATGTACATGGTAATATGCTTGGAGATGCGGTATTCACAGGTGCCGGAGCCGGATCACTCCCTACCGCGTCAGCAGTGGTCGCGGATATGATAGATGCTGCGAGACACGACGGTAAGAGGGCATATTGCGGATGGAAGCATGACGAAAAGCTGGTGCTGGCATCAAATGACAGCGTAAAGAGAAGATTTTTGGTTCGTATCTATACAGAGGATCAGGCCGATGCAAATAAGGTCTTTGCACCGGACGGATTTCTCGATACTGTATCTGTCGGCGAGCTGGAGGATGAGGTTGCCTTTATCACCGGAGAGCTGACCGAGCAGGAGTTTGATGCGAAATACAGAGAATTCGGCAGAGCGATAAACAGGATCAGATTCTACTGATATGAGTAAAAAGACGGTATTTCTTATCATTATCCTGGCAGAGATAGCATGCCTGTCACTAAATGTCGGATGTATCTTAAGCGCCGGAAGAATGAACGTACGGTATACAGCTGCAGATCTTCTGGTATATAAGGGTGCCGGAGCGGAGGACGAGGGCTTTAATGCTGTCTCGAGCTCAGGCTGCGATGCGGTACTGGTCACCACTCCGGAGCTCACTCTCAACGCAAAGGGAATATACGGTGTCACCGTTTACTACGAGTCTGACTCAGAGGCTCTGTATACCTCGGTCTCGTGTGACCTTGACGACAGGCTGATCGGCGTGGATGAGTACCGCCTGGATCACAGTGGCGGAAGCTTTTCTTATGACATATATACCAAAGAGGCCGGGCTGCCGGTGAAGATCCGTATGTATATGGATGCAGAGGAGGAAGACCGCCGTCTGGATGTGCAGGCTGTAGATGTATTCCTGAAAAGGGGACGCACCGTCTCCTGCTGTCTGGTGGTCTTTGGCGTACCCTTTGCCATATTTGATCTGCTCCTCTTCTTTATCTTCTTTAAGAAAGAAACACTAAAGGACTTCTTGCAGCGTCACGGAGCTGTGATAGTTACTGCTCTGTTTACGGCTATGATCGCTGCGATCCCGATGATGCTTGACTACATACCGGATGCAGACGATCTGGACTTCAGCATCATGAGGATACAGGGTATAGCCGACGGTATTTCGTGCGGTTATTTTCCCGTGAAGATACATCCCACATGGTACAATGGCTTCGGATATGCGGTAGGGGTATATTACGGACAGGTGCTGCTGTATCCGTTTGCCATACTGAGATATCTGGGTCTGCCTGTAGGCACTGTGTACCGGTTGTTTATAGTATCCTTAAATCTTCTGACCTTTTACATTGCATATTTCTCTGTAAATAAACTTACAAAAAAAACGGATGTAGCCGTATGTACCGCAGTGTACTATACCATGTCCCTCTACAGGCTTATCGACATACACAAGAGGTCGGCCGTAGGGGAGGTCAGCGCGATGGCTTTTCTTCCGCTGGCGATACTGGGGATAGCGCTGATTTACGGGCTTTCTTCCGACAGGGATGACAAAGGATGGATATATCTTGCACTCGGCGTCACCGGCGTGATCAATTCACACAACCTGACCATAGTCATGCTCTTAGTCATGTGTGCGCTGTTTGCGATCTTTAATCTGAAGGTGACCTTAAAGAAGACCACTTTGAAGAAGCTGGCGAAGTGTGCCCTGCTTACGGCGGTGCTTAATGCGTTTTATCTGGTTCCGTTTCTGGACTATATGCTGAGCATCAGCACGAAGCTAAACTCATCCGCCAAGGACATGGCGGCAAAGGCAGCTTATGTCACGCAGGTATTCTCGCAGGCATACAGTGTGACAGGCTACAACGGTGAGCATACTCCCATAGGGGATATGCCGCTGTCTATAGGAGTATCGGCTCTCTTCATCCTAGCAGCGGTCATCATACTGATCATGGGACATGGATACGGAGAGCGAAAGAGAGCCTTGTTGAATGTAATTGTTCTTTTTATCATATCGGTGATACTCGCCACCACGATCTTCCCCTATGAGGCTGTATCACGCAGACTGCCTGCGCTGTATGAGGTCATGAGAAAGCTGCAGTATCCCTGGAGATATCTGGTATTCTCCACGTTGTTCATTACATTTATCTTTGCGGTATCCATGGTCATGGTGGAGCAGCATTACGGCAAACAGGTCATGATGATATATACCGTGGTGATACTTTTACTGACCGTGATACAGGGCAAGGGCATGCTCGATCAGATCGTACATGAAAAGAGCGGTCCCACATTCTACAGCGCTAATGATCTGTACTGGGCGGCCTCGGAATATCTTCCGAGTAATACCGAGCCGGAGCAGCTGTACGATACCAGGCTGGTCATTTCGGGCGATGGGGTTTACGCTTCTCTCGCCGGAAGAAACGGGATCAATTTCTCACTTGATGTCAGCAATCAGACTCAGGACGTGGGATATGTGCAGGTGCCTCTCCTGTGTTACCCGTATTACAGAGCGAAGGATGAGTCCGGCCGTCAGCTGGAGGTGATCGCGGGAGACTATCACAAGCTGTGCTTTGCAGTGCCACAGGGCTATGAAGGAAGAGTGGATGTGTATTTCAGGGAGCCCCTGTACTGGCGGCTGGCTGAGCTTATATCCCTGGCAGGAGTGATCGTGCTGATATTGCGTTGCAGATCAGCTAAGCCCTATAATACGTAGTTTGCTGCGGGGTATTTGACTGGGCAAATCCAGTTGCTGTGAGCACCTGTAAGGTGTGAACAGTAACGTTTGCTTTAAAAGGGAAATGTGATATAATGTATTCGTGCTTTTGGATTGTTTTAGCAGACTTTAGGAGAGCGGAGCAATGATCAGTCCTGTAAGCGGATACGGATCATACGGAGTATGGGGCATGGGACCCGGGATGAGTACGTCGACAGGCACCGGAGCAGAGGGTGCGGTCGGTGCTGTTTCTGCGTCTGAAGATACAAAGCCGATAGTGAATCCGGGAGAGTCGCAGGAAGTAAAGCCCGGAAAGAGAGTCTCACCTGCTGAGTGTGAGACATGTAAAGAGAGAAAATACCAGGACGGCTCTGACGAGAATGTCTCGTTTAAGTCTGCACAGCATATCTCTCCCACAGAGGCAGGCGCAAAGGTACGCGCGCATGAGCAGGAGCATGTGGCAAATGCTTATGATAAGGCAGCAAAGGGCGGCGGCAAGGTGCTGCAGGCATCGGTGACGATACATACAGCTATCTGCCCGGAGTGCGGCAGGACATATATCTCCGGTGGCGAGACAAACACCAAGATAGAGTACAGCCATGAGGAGGAGAGTCCTTATATGAAGGCCAGGAAGAAGATGGATGCGCAGATGCTTCCCGGCATGAATCTGGATATTTCTGCGTGAGTGTTTGTAAATAACAGAATACAGTATTCTTCGGGGCGGGGTGAGAGTCCCCACCGGCGGTCACAGTCCGCGAGCAAAGCCCGTCAAAGAGGCAGAGCAGGAGCCGGCGCAATTCCGGCACCGACAGTATTCGATACGCTTATGGTATCGTGAGTCTGGATGAGAGAAGACAAAGCATGCTTTTACATTTTTTTGTATGCATAAAAGTCCCGGTCTGAGCCGGGATTTTTTTCGTAGAAGGGAGATATCATGAAAAGCAACAGGGTCAGAAAACTTACAGGGACAGCTATGCTGTCGGCGGTAGCTTATATTTTAATGTTTCTTGAATTCCCGATACCGTTCCTTATCCCACCCTTTATAAAGATGGATTTTTCAGAGCTGCCTGCACTGACTGCAGGATTTGCATACGGACCGCTTTCGGGCGTGGCGGTATGTCTTGTCAAAAACCTGCTCCATCTTATGAACACGCAGACCGGAGGAGTGGGAGAGCTGGCAAACTTTCTGCTGGGAGCGAGCTTTGTGATGACAGCTGCACTTGTATACCGAAAGATACATACCAAAAGGGGGGCGCTTATCGGATCAGCGCTGGGAACAGTGATAATGGGGATAATATCGCTGTTTTCCAATTACTATATAGTGTATCCGATATATACCGGATTTATGCCTATGGAGGCTATCATAGGCGCGTATCAGCTGATAGTACCCTCGGTAGATAATCTATGGCAATGCCTTTTGATCTTTAACCTTCCTTTTACTGTATTCAAGGGGCTATGCTCCGCACTCATAACCATGCTCGTATATAAACCGCTGAGAAGTATATTAAAATAATGTATCTATTTCTCGGGGTTCGGTGTGTTTGACACCGAACCTTATTTATTAGAGAATAAATTGTCATGAAAAATGCAGTGATGACAATTGAAACGGATTCTGCCGGGGAGACCTATGAGATCGCCAGGAAGATCGGAGAGGAAGCACCTTGCGGCGCGATATTTGCTCTGAAGGGAGATCTCGGCGCCGGCAAAACGGTATTTGCAAAGGGGCTCGCCTGCGGACTCGGGATCAGAGAGCATGTCAGCTCGCCTACATTCACTATATTGCAGCAGTATGATGACGGCAGGATGCCTTTCTATCATTTCGATGCATATCGTATAGGGGATGTATCGGAGATGGATGAGACAGGATATGAAGATTGTTTTTACGGAAACGGAGTGACACTTGTGGAGTGGGCTGATCTTATAGCAGACATTATGCCGCGACAGACAGTGTGGATAAAAATCGAGAGGGATCCGTCAAAGGGAGCTGATCACCGCAGGATTCACATCGAGGGATCCTGCATAAGCAACGTGAAGGAGGCAGACTGACGGTGAACATACTGGCGATCGATTCCTCAGGACTGTCCGCCTCGGTTGCAGTGCTGTCGGATGAAGTGATAAGGGCTGAGTTCAGTGTCTGCAATAGGCTGACACATTCGGAAACGCTAATGCCTATGATAGATGCCGTATTATCGTCCTCAGGTATCGCGTTGGATGAGATGGATGCGATAGCGGTGGCAGAGGGGCCGGGATCCTTTACCGGACTCAGGATAGGAGCAGCTACGGCAAAGGGACTGGCTGAAGCGGTATGCAAACCGGTGATAGGTATCCCTACGGTAGACGGACTTGCCCAGAACATGGCTTATTACGACGGGATCATAGTGCCGCTCATGGATGCAAGAAGAAATGAGACCTATACCGGCATGTATACGTTTGAGGGAGATAAGCTAAAGGTGATCAGGGAGCAATGCGCAGTTCCGCTTGATGATATACTGGAGGATATAAACCATAGAGATACCGCGACAGTATTCCTTGGAGACGGTATAGGGGTGTTTAAGGAGCAGATAGAGGAAAAGTGCGCAGTACCGCATCTGTACGCGCCGGCATCTCTTTGTCTGCAGAGAGCCTCGAGTGTGGCAGTACTTGCAGAGCAGTACTTCAGAAAAGGAAAAATGACAGACGCTGCCGGATTTGCTCCCGTATATTTAAGGGTGTCCCAGGCAGAAAGGCAGGGTGCAAGGGCGGTCACGGAAGAAGAGAAGCATGCGATGGCGGCAGGGCATGTGCCTGCAGGGTGAGGCATGATCATTTACGAACACATGAAAATGACGGATTGCAAAAGAGTGGCCGCGATGGAAAAAGAAATCTTCGGACAGGATGCCTGGACGGAGGATGATCTCAGGGAGTCTCTTTGCTGTGACTACGCGCTGTATGTCGTAGCCAGAGACACGAGCAGCAAAGCTGACGGCAGAAACGGAGCAGGCGGAGATAGGCCTGCAGGAGACCTTGTAGACGATGCGCCGGCGATAGCCTGCGCGGGAGTGAGAAATATGTGCGGGGACGGTGACATCACAAATGTCATGGTGGATGAAAGGTACAGACGACAGGGCATAGCAGAGGAAATGCTGAAGTATCTTTTTGAAGAGGGCAGAAATATCGGAGTACGGGCTTTTACACTGGAGGTTCGCAGATCAAATACAGGAGCTATGAAGCTGTACGAAAAGCTGGGCTTTGTTTCGGAGGGGATCAGACCGGGATTTTACGATGCACCCAAAGAGGATGCGGTGATCTTTTGGAAGAGAGAAGAAGCTGATGTTTGATATTACACTTTTGGGGACAGGCGGAATGATGCCGTTGCCATACAGATATCTGACAAGTCTGATGGCACGTTATGGCGGCAACGGAATATTGATAGACTGTGGAGAGGCAACTCAGTGCGCGATGAGAAAAAAAGCTATCTCGCCGAAGGGTATAGATGCTATCCTTTTTACGCACTTTCATGCCGATCATATAAGCGGGCTGCCCGGGATGCTGCTGTCTATGGCCAATTCGGACAGGGAGGATCCCGTACTGATAGCGGGACCAAAAGGACTGGAGAGGGTCGTAAGGTCATTGCTCGTCATAGCACAGGGCTTGCCGTTTGATCTCAGATTCTATGAATATGAGAGTCTCTGTGAAGAGTATGATGTGTTCGGGATGCACGTGAAAGCCTTCAGGGTCAATCATAATGTGACCTGTTACGGATATACGGTAAGCGTATCAAGGGCAGGCAGATTTAACGCGGATGAAGCAAAACGGCTCGGTATCCCGCTGAAGCTATGGAATCCGCTGCAAAAGGGCAACACCTGCACGGATGAAGATGGCAATGTATATACACCTGATATGGTGATGGGGGAGGAAAGAAAAGGGCTGAAGGTGACGTATGTCACGGATACGAGACCTGCAAAGTCAATAGCGGAAAATGCGGCAGGTTCGGATATTTTTATATGCGAAGGCATGTACGGAGATCCACAGAATGCGGATAAGGCAAAAGAGAAAAAACACATGATGTTTACTAAGGCGGCACAGCTTGCAAAGGAATCGGACGTGAAGGAGCTGTGGCTCACGCACTACAGTCCGTCGCTCACAGATCCGAGGGAGTATCTGCACCTGGCAAGAGGAGTGTTTGCCAATACAGTCGCAGCCAAAGACGGCAGGACAAAGGAGTTGAAATATGAAGAAGAATAATACGAGAAATACCATAATAGGACTTGTGATCCTGGCTGTAGGAGTACTGGTTATATTTATTCTCGCGATAAATACCCCTGACAAGAATGCCGACAATATACAGATCACTGCCGCTACAAAGCAGCTTACCAAAAACTATGAGCAGGATTATCCCGCAACTCCCAAAAAGGTGCTGACAGAGTACGGAGAGATCACAAAGTGCTTCTATGCTGATGATACGGAGGAGTCACAGATAAGAGAGCTTGCCGCACAGATGAGACAGCTTTTTGATGATGAGCTCAACGCGAATCAGAGCTTTGATGATTTTGTGGATTCACTCAGATCGGAGATAGCCATCTACAGGAGCGAGGAGAAGATCATATCGAGCTATTCCGTTTCATCAAGTACCGATGTCAAGACAGGGAAGAATGAGTACGGATCTCTTGCTACACTTTATCTTACACTTAATGTGAGAGATGACGGAGTCATAAAGAAGATAAAGGAGCAGTTTATATTAAGACAGGATGAGGCCGGACACTGGAAGATCCTCGGGTGGGTCCTGGCTGATGATCAGCAGTAGCTGAAATCCGGGAAGAGGCATATGATCATATTGGGTATAGAAAGTTCATGTGATGAGACAGCTGCCGCGGTGGTAAAAGACGGGAGAGAGATGCTGTCAAACGTTATCTCGTCTCAGATATCGACACACACGAAGTACGGAGGAGTAGTTCCCGAGATCGCATCCAGAAAGCATATTGAAGCGATAGTGCAGGTAGTGAGACAGGCTCTTGATGAGGCGCATACCGATATAGCAGAGGTCGATGCGATAGGTGTGACGTACGGGCCGGGGCTGGTCGGTCCTCTGCTTGTGGGAGTGTCATACGCAAAGGCATATGCTTACGGATGTGGCAGGAAGCTCATAGGCGTACATCACATCGAAGGTCATGTCAGTGCAAACTATATTGATAATAAGGATCTGGAGCCGCCGTTTATGTGTCTCATAGTTTCAGGAGGGCACACCCATCTGGTAAATGTGAAGGATTACGGTGAATATGAGATTTTGGGCAGGACCATGGATGACGCGGCGGGTGAAGCATATGATAAGGTGGCCCGGGCGATCGGACTCGGGTATCCGGGCGGTCCCAAGATAGATACTGAAGCAAAGAAGGGTGATCCGGAAGCGATATCCTTTCCGAGAGCGCACATAGACGGTGACGAATATGATTTTTCTTTTTCAGGTCTCAAAAGTGCCGTGCTCAATTATCTGAACTCATGCGAGATGAAAGGTGAAGCGGTAATAAGAGAAGATGTTGCGGCCTCGTTCCAGACAGCGGTAGTGGATGTACTGGTCGATAACTCCATGAAGGCAGTTGATAAATACGGGGTAAAGAAGTTTGCCATAGCAGGAGGGGTTGCATCCAATACCGCATTAAGGGATGCAATGGGACAGGCCTGTAATAAAAGAGGGGTGAGCTTTTATCGCCCGTCGCCTGTACTATGTACGGATAACGGGGCAATGATCGCAAGTGCCGCCTATTACAGGGCAATAAGAAACGAGTATGCCGGACTTGGCTTAAATGCGGTACCGGGTCTGAAGCTTACGGAGAGCATATGAGGACAAAGCTGTCAGGAATTCGATTAGCAGTCGTAGCTTTCTTTACTTTGCTGTGTGTCATTACAGGGTGTCTGATAATATCCTCGCTGATGAAGGCTAAAAGCTATTCATTCGATCTGAGTGTATTTGTATCCGAGCTTGAGGATAACGGATCATTGGTGATAGACAGCGATAAGGAATATGAACAGGATCATTACCATTCCTCGAGATTCAGTCTGAGAAAAGGATCACATACCTTAAGTGTCATTTATGAGGCCGGATCAGATTACAGCCTCGGGATCTCACCGGATAATGATCAGTATATAAATCTTCCGTTGCCCGCAGGAGCCGGTACGGCTACATGTACACTGGATATGGTATGGCCCACAGACAGAGCCTATATCAATTTTGACATACCGGATGATAACAGGGTTATTATCAGAGATATTTCGATAGAGTCCGGGAAATTGCTGTATACTGACGGGTACTTCCAGCTGCTCATCCTGCTCGTGATATATGCGCTCTTTGTCTTCCATGCAATAAGGTTCAGTGATTACGATATAGAGAAAAAGGCTGTCGTGGTGGCGATACCGGTTTTGATAATGATCCTGAATCTGCCGCTTTATATTAACCCGGCAGGAGAGCTGTCCGATAAGTGGCACTACTTTGATCCTATAAATCCGATGACCAGATTCGGTGTTGATACAAGAGCCCAGCTGCTGCGACTGGAAGCCGTGATGTATGGGATCCTCGACAGACAGTCTCCGGTGATAATAGGTCCAAATTATCTTAATGAATGTGGTGAATTGTCATTTCTAAACCCGGACTTCTTCCTTTATCCTTTTGCTGCCATAAGGATACTGGGTGGGTCCATGCTGTTCACATACAGGGTGTTTAGTGTAGCGGTAAACATTTGCAGCGTATTGGCCATGTACTATGCAGGCAGACAGATAACTGACAAAAGAAAGACGGTTCTTGTGCTCACCGTTATCTATGCACTTGAACCTCATAGATTAAGGGTGATCCTTGAAAGGGGTGCAGCTTTCGGCATGGGGATGCCATATATTTTCATGCCGTTGTGTATAGCAGGGATTTATCTGATCCTGAAAAAGGAGAAGAAGGGCATATTCCTGCTTGCATTCGGAACTACGGGGATAATAGAGTCCCATATTACGACCCTCGTTCTGCTTATGATCTTTCTTGCAGTTCTTTTATTTGTCTTTGCGAGGGAGCTGGTGGAGGACAAAATGAGTCGTGCCGGCGTGGTCGCACTCAGTGTTTTACTTGCGGCTGCAATGAATCTTGGCATGATCGTGATTTTTTTATATTATTACCTGTCCGGTGTAAATACCGAGGCTTTGGTCTGGAACAGCTGGGAGGAATATCTTCTGGGGATCACCGGACTGGCATCGGATCCTGAAAGCCTTTTTTATCTTATTGGCATACCTTTGGCTATAGTGTTGGCGATCATATACAGAAAAAAGACTGTCGAATATAAGCTGGGGGTAACGATGATCGCCTTTTCTTCTGTGCTGTTCTGGATGACGTCCGAGCTCTTTCCCTGGCATTATATTAATGACCAGACCATAATAAATGCGTTTACCAATTATATGCAGAAACCACACAGGTTTTATACGATCATGGCATCGCTGCTTGTCATGGCCGTTCTGCTGATCATTAAAGATATAGTGCCGGACAGACGGATCTGCACTGTGATGCTCGCGCTCTGCGGTATATCGCTGGTCTACGGTACCGCGATAAAGTATACGGACTATCTTAACGGAGGAGTGCTTCTTTACGATCAGATAGTAGGAGACATGAACACAAGGCAAAACTATAATTATCTGCCGGAGGGCGTTGACAAGGAAATGGAGTTTTCGGGGACGGCCTCTCTTTCTGATTGGGATAATGTAGAAACGATATATTATTCAAAAAGAGGAACGCATGCGGACTACTCGTATATTTCGCATGCGCAGGATGTTTATGCAGAATTTCCGCTCTTAATGTACAATGGGTATATAGCCTATGACGAAGCAGGAAACAGACTGGCAGTTGAAAGCGGCGATCAGGGCAGAGTACGGATCTATCTGAATAATGACGGGATGCAGCATGAGATACATGTTGCGTTCAAGGTTAAGAGAGTGTTTACGGTATTATATATGGTTTCGCTGATCGCGGCTTTTATCGCGATCGTGTATTTCATAAGAAGATTTGAAATGGTCAGAGGGAAAGATTCGGGTAATGAAACGTCTGGGGACAGTTAAAGAACCGTATAAGATATTCGGAACAGCAGCTATTGCTCTTGTTATCATCTGTTACATTATCCTGATAATGCACAATGGATACCGGTTTCTAAACTCGGATGATTCATCGGAGCTGGTGCTGGCGCGCAAGCTGGCCGAACAGCACAGCATTCTCACAAAGGACTGGTATTATTCTTCAGAGCTCAGAGTGATGAATACTAATCTGTTCTTTGCACCCATGTTTTACTTTTTTAGCTCATGGAGCGCGGTAAGAGCTGCGGGGGGAAGTCTGCTTTTGATCGTATATGCGATCTCCTATCTGTGGATCCCTTATGCGTGGAAATACGAACCCAGATGGTTTTATCTTACGGCATTCATACTGCTGATGCCTTTTGCGGAGCCGTGGCAGTTTTTTGGATTGAAAATGTATTATATCCCCCATGTCACGATCTCCTTTGTTTCATTTGCTCTCATGGGAAAGCTTTATCATGCACAGGGCGTAAGGAACAGGTGTATATATATCTTGATCCTGAGTGCCTTTGCTTTTGCGGCAGGGCTTGGCGGAGTAAGGTCTGTGGAGTATACATACATACCACTTGTAACAGCGGCTTTTATCATGTGGTTTTTAAGGCGATGTGATACATCTATGCTGACAGGGGTTTTTTTGGCAGCGGTTTTTGCAGTGTGTGGCTATCTTGTGAATGATAAGGTGCTGTCGAAGGCTTTTGAATATCATTCATACGGCAATGTCTCGTTTATAAGGTTCTCATTTGAAAAGCTCGAGTGGGTCGCAGATGCCGTACTGTCATCGTTTGGATATGTGATCGGTGAGTATTTTATGAGCTTCGGCGGCATATGCAATACAGTCGCATTTATCATGGCTATGCTGTTTCTGGCAATGTTTCCTCTATTGTTTATGAAAAGACATGAGATGGATGAGACGCAGGAGTTTATATATTGGTTTGCCGCAGCGACGTTCTTTCTGAATACTTTTGTAATGATGCTGGGACAGAATGACGAGTATGCCGACCGTTATATTGCCATAGGTATGGTACCGGCGATCATGCTGACAGATCTCTTCTACAGATTGTATATAAAGAGGAGTGCGAGAGCCAAGATAATAGGCGGTGCTGTAATAGGAGCTTTTATGCTGCTCGGACTGAAGGGGTACACTGACCTTATCCATGTAAGCGGCAACGGATTAAGACAGGGATATATATCGTACCTTACAGAAAACGGATATGATTACGGATATGCTACGTTCTGGAATGCCAATATCACTACTGAAATGAGTGACGGAAAAGTAGATATGACATCTCTTGATCCGAATACCGATGATCTGCGGATTTTCAAATGGCTTACTGACAAGACACTGCTTGAGAAGGAGCATGATAAATATTTCCTTTTGCTTGACAGAGATGAAACCGACAGGTATCGGGAGGCAGCTCCGGTGTACGAGGATGAATACTACATTATATATGATATAGACCGTGAGGTGATAAAGGATGATACAGAGTGAGGGTATGACATGAGATGTGCGGCAGTAATACTTGCAGGCGGTTCCGGCAGGAGAATGAACAATAAAATACCCAAGCAGTTTATAGATATTGGCGGTAAACCGGTATTGTGGTATTCGATACACATTTTTTCCGAAATGGATTTTATAGATGAAATAGTAATAGTATCAGATGAGAGCCACAGGGAATACATTGAAAAGGAAATAGTGGATCTCTATGGATTTCATAAGGTAAGTGCCGTTACCTCCGGGGGAAGGGAAAGGTATCATTCGGTCTCGCACGGGCTTGAGGCAGTAAGCCGGGAAACCGACTATGTATTTATTCATGACGGGGCAAGACCGTTTGTGACAGCGCATACTATTGAGCGATGCTTTCATTATGTGAAAAAGTACGATGCGGCAGTAGCTGCTGTCAGATCAAAAGATACCGTTAAGGTCGGAAATGATGACGGCTTTGTAGTATCTACACCGGACAGAGCCAATGTGTGGCAGGTACAGACACCCCAGTGCTTTTCTTATCTTATGATAAGAGACGCATACAGGCATCTGATCGATGATGAAGACAGACTAAAGGCGGCAGGAGTAACGGTTACCGATGATACGATGGTTGCCAAGATGTATGCTGATGCAGATGCGAGACTGGTGGAGAGTACCTATGAGAATATTAAGATAACCACGCCGGATGATCTGATATATGCTGAGAGTATTATTGGACATTGATCATGCATGATATAAAACGCCTCTTAATACAATCATTACAATGGGGCGGGGCATTTGTGACAGCTTTGTGCATCATGAATCTCCTCTGCTTTGCGTTTTATGATCCGTGCCAGGAGTTAGTAAGAGAGCATGGTGCGACAACGGGCTATCTGCTGCCTGAAACTCATGGCATCTACGGTATGGAGGGTTATTGTCTGGCAAATGTAGATGCCAACGGATATGTGAATCTCGATAAGCCTCTCGCGGATTCTTATTATGTTGCTGCCGGAGCATCGCATACCGAGGGGCTTTTTATACCGCTCAGGCTTCGATACAGCGATCTGTTGAACGATATGCTCGGATATGATGATGAGCTCAAGGTATACAACATCGGAAGGAGCGGCAACTATTTTTCCATAGTCCTGCAGCATCTGGATGGCATTTTGGGTGAGTTTCCCGATGCAGAAGCGATCATTATCGAGACGGATACTCTTGCCTATGATACCAAGGCTTTATATGACTCGCAGATACAGGCTGGCTATGATCCGGATGAGACACCGTCGCAGCTTTTAAGCAATATGTCGGGACGCGACCGTGTCAATATGCGCCTCAAGCAGTATCTCCCGCTTGCGCGGGAGCTTCATAAGCAGTATCTGACATTTATGGAGTCCCGAAAGGAAGCTGCGGAGTCAGATATCCTCGATCCGGATTTCTGGAGTGCCGAGTATGCCGGCGGATTTGAAGAAGCGCTGAGAAGTCTGTGCGCTTTTATTCGGAGCAGGACGGACAAGCGCGTGATCATATTATATCATCCGGCTGTTTCTATTGAGCCGGACGGAGCTATGGAGCTTATGACAAACGGTGCAGAAAAGTATTACAGGGAGATATGCCCCGAATATGATATTGATTTTATCGATATGTCAGAGCCTTTTATGAGAGCATATGAAAGCGAGCATATCGTACCGTACGGCTTTAATAATACCACTATGGGAGACGGACATATCAACAGAGCTGCGCACAGGATGATGGCAGAGGAATTATTTAAGGTTCTGGATCCGGATAAGTTTATGCGTGATATTGGGAGTTTAGAATAAATGCAGTTCCTATCGCTACAGTTTTTGGTGCTGATGATCTCGGTGCTCATACTGCTTGCCGTGTGCAGGGATAAAAGAGCTGAACGTCTCATTCTGCTTGCGGCAAGCTATATCTTTTATGCAGGCTTCAGTATAAGCATGCTTATCCTGTTGCTCATACTGTCCTTATTTACCTATGCCGGGGGGGTTTTTGTTTTTAAAAGCAGGACAGCAGGACGTCCGGATACCGCAAGACATATTATGAGCGGAGTGATCGGGATCCAGATTGCCGTACTGGCTTTTTTTAAATTTTCAGGTCTGTTTTCTCTGCCTGTAGGATTATCTTTTTATATGCTTCAGGCGATAAGCCTTGTCGCGGATCTGTATCTGGGGAGACTGACAGCATGCCCTTCATTGCCTGATGCACTGCTTTATATAGGTTTTTTCCCGCAGATCGTATCGGGGCCTGTTGTAAAGGCAAAGGATTTTATACCACAGTTAAACAGCAGACAGCGCCTTAACAGGGAGAGATTGTCATACGGGCTGCAGATGTTTCTCCTTGGCGCATTCATGAAGCTGGTTGTAGCTGACAGGCTGGCTGTATGCGTAGATAAGGTGTATGCTGCTCCGACGGCATACAGCGGTGGCAGTCTGTTTGTTACATCTGTCGGATATTCCCTGCAGCTTCTGTTTGATTTCGCGGGATATTCCAACATGGCCATAGGTGCCGCGTGGCTTTTGGGATTTGATCTCCTTAAAAACTTCAACCTGCCGTATCTTGCGATCAGTCCCACAGATTTCTGGAGACGATGGCATATAAGTCTGTCATCGTGGATGCGCGATTACGTGTATATTCCGCTGGGAGGCAGCCGCAAGGGCAGGAATCGTACTTATATCAACATTTTTCTGACGATGATAGTCAGCGGACTGTGGCATGGATCTACTGTAAACTTTCTTGTCTGGGGTGCGGTACATGGCTTGGGGCAGGTGATCTACCGCTCGGCTGCAGCTCGCAACAGTGCAGCCGGACGAGGACATATCATGCCTGCGCCTGCTGCACGTATACTTACTTTTCTGTTTGTGAATTTCTTGTGGATACCGTTTCGAGCCGGCACATTACGTGAGGCGTGGATCATTATCAGCAGGATCATCACCTGCAGAGCGGGTATAAGCTACTACTATGTTTATATTTTCGTATTCGGAGCCGTGCTATTTTTAGTACAAACCATTGCGATACATCGAAATAATGCGGACAATCCTGTCAAGCCCCTGCCGCTTGACAGATTTTACGGCAAAGTCATCCTATGTATTCTGGTGATCGCAACGTTGATGTTTGCATACTTTGGAAACGGTGCATTCATATATTCGCTGCAATTCGACGCACAGCCGGTACGCTGAGCCGCAGCACGCACGCTGCCATGCAAAATCGGCAAGGCCGGTGAGCGGCTTGCCGGTCAGTCATAGGAGCCGGTCATATGGCAAAAATCTGTTGACATGAGAATGGAGATTTGATATGATTGCAAATGCGCTACGCTTGGCGCATTGTTGAATTGCGCTCATTATGTGGCGATGATATGACTTTGGAGAGGTATCGAAGCGGTCATAACGAGGCGGTCTTGAAAACCGTTTGGCGGCAACGCCACATGGGTTCGAATCCCATCCTCTCCGTGAGGTATAAGACCTCAATTTTGAAGAGGCGGATTGAACACTTTATTCAGAGACTTGGAGAAGTACCCAAGAGGCTGAAGGGACACCCCTGGAAAGGGTGCAGGTCGTTAGTAGCGGCGCGAGGGTTCAAATCCCTCCTTCTCCGTAGCACCTTGAAAACTGAACAGCAATGCAAACCTGAAGAAGAAAAACCAAAGCTTGAGGGGACCGAAAGGAAACCGAGAGAGATTCAGAGTAAGCGAACACGAACAGAAGACACAGTAACGGACAAAGCAGAGAAAGCCAAGTTCAGCTGAAGAAGGTTCAAGACTCAGAGAAAACAGAAGTATAGTGCGGGGAAGCGAGCAGGCGAGATAAAGAGCCTGCGAAGCCCTGCACGTATCGCGACCGAGAGGGAGCGAGGATACCAAATTCGAGAGTTCGATCCTGGCTCAGGATGAACGCTGGCGGCGTGCCTAACACATGCAAGTCGAACGGAGAGACGACGCTGAATAAGGAAGTGCTTGCACGGAAAGATTCTTGTCGTATCTTAGTGGCGGACGGGTGAGTAACGTGTGGATAACCTGGTCCAATCTGGGGGATAGCAGCTGGAAACGGCTGGTAATACCGCATAAGCGCACGGTGTGGCATCACACAGTGTGAAAAGGAGCAATCCGGGATGGAATGGATCCGCATCTGATTAGCCAGTTGGCGGGGTAAAGGCCCACCAAAGCGACGATCAGTAGCCGGCCTGAGAGGGCGGACGGCCACATTGGGACTGAGACACGGCCCAGACTCCTACGGGAGGCAGCAGTGGGGG
>CAJOME010000013.1 GCA_905235585.1 uncultured Lachnospiraceae bacterium
CAGGCAAGCCCGCGACGAAGTCGCATTTAAATGGCTTGACTGCGGACTTTCTGAGACGCAGTCGCAGAAAGTTATATCTTCTGTTGGTATAGTGTCATATGTGGTAAGATAAAAGGGGTTTGCCCCGATAATAACGTGTAAAACAACAAGGAACGTGGCATATGAGAAATTCGGACGCGCTGCGTCGGCTTTTCATGCTGATGACCGCCGCGATACTCTGCATATTTGAGACAGCGACAGTCATCTATATAATGAACCGGTATTACAATCATGAGTTCCGTACCATGCTCTACTTAAGAGGGCATATCCTTATGGCACTCATCTATCTTGTGATACTCATTTTCCTCGGACGGGTATTCGGCGGACTGATGGTGGGAGTGAGAAAAAACGGCGAGGTGCTTTTCTCTCATTTCTTTACCACGGTCTTTGCGGATCTTTCCTTCTATGTGCTGCTCATGCTCCTTTCACTAAAGTTTCCCGATCCCCTGCCTCTTATGGCCGGAGCGCTCATACAGCTGGTCACGGCATTTGTGATCATAGGATTTATGGGGAGCCGGTACCGGAGGATATTCAGACCCTATGATGTCCTGCTTATCTACGGCAGCGGCTCGGTGGAGGATTTCACCCCCAAGCTTGAGACAAGGCGCGACCAGTTCAATGTGTCCGATATGATCGACGCTAATGATGAGCCTGAGGCAATAAAAGCCGCCATAGACAGGAACACGACAGTGATGCTGGTCGATATAGAGGCTGCCAGACGCAATAAAATATTCAAATACTGCTATGAGAACAGCAAGAGAATATATGTGATGCCCAAGCTCTCGGATATCATACTGAACGGCGCGGCACCCATACATCTCTTTGATACGCCGCTCCTGCTCACCGAGGGCAATCCCTTAGAGTACGAGGAGAGGGTGATAAAACGCGCGTGGGATATACTGTTTTCCCTTTTGCTTCTCATCCTGCTCTCACCGATAATGCTGATCACGGCTCTGCTCATAAAGCTCTCTGACGGGGGACCGGTGTTTTACAGGCAGATAAGATGCACCAAAAACGGCAGAGAGTTTGAGATACTGAAGTTTCGCTCCATGGTGGTAGATGCAGAGAAGTCAGGCAAGGCTGTCCTTGCCACAAAGGATGATCCGAGGATCACAAGGGTCGGGCGGATAATAAGAAAGTGCCGTATAGACGAGCTGCCGCAGCTTATCAATGTCTTTAAGGGAGATATGTCTTTTGTGGGACCGAGACCCGAGAGACCGGAATTTATAGAAAAATACATGGAGGAGATGCCGGAGTTTTCCTACCGTATGAAGGTAAGGGCAGGTATCACGGGCTATGCGCAGCTTTACGGCAAATACAATACAAAGCCGTATGACAAGCTGAAGTTTGATCTGTACTATATCGAGCAATTCTCGCTGGGGCTTGATATCAGGCTCATGATACTCACATTCAAGATACTGTTTACAAAGGAAAGTACGGAGGGCACATCCGAGAGGATAGAGGCATGAATTCCGGCGGGCAAAGACAGGCGGATATGCCGCAAAGAGACGGGCAGGGAATCAAGGTGTCGGTCATCATACCGGTATTAAACAGCAGGGACTATATCCGTGAGACTCTGGACTCCGTGATAGCACAGCGCGGCTTTTTAGACGGTGACGGCACGGCAGCAGGCACCGATATGGAAATAATACTGGTCGATGACGGCTCTACAGACGGTACGCTTGACGTCGTTAGGAGTTATGTAAATCAAGTCAATGAGACCGGACGACAGTGGGCAAAGGGCGCAAAAGCTGTAAAAGCTGCAAATACAGCTCCGAATGAGGATTCCGAAAGGCGAACGGATACAGATGCCATCGGATGTTATGTAAATCAAATTAACAAGACCGGGCATAAGCATATCGCGGTCAGACTTTTTACAAACAGACTGCGCAAGGGGGCTGCCGGAGCAAGAAATACCGGTATAGACGAGGCATCAGGACGGTATATCGCATTCATTGACGCTGACGACAAATGGCTGCCCGACAAGCTGGAAAAGCAGATAAGGCTCATGGAGAAGACCGGAGCGGCTTTTTCTTTCACCGGATATGAGTTTGCGGATGAGCATTGCGTCGGGATGGGAAGGATAGCGAGGGTGCCGTCGGGCATAGACTACAGACAGGCTCTTAAAAATACCACGATATTTACAAGCACGGTGGTGCTTGATATGGATAGGCTCGCAAAGCAGGATATTTATTTCCCATACATAGCCTCCGAGGATACCGCAAACTGGTGGAAGATACTCAAAAAGACAGGGACGGCATCGGGACTCGATGAGCCTCTGACCCTGTACCGCAGGAGCAAAAAGACATTGTCGTCAAACAAGCTCGTGGGCATACAGCGTATATGGAATCTATATATGCATGAAGGATTGTCCGTGCCGTACAGTTTATTTTGTTTCATATGCTTTGCCTTCAACGCGGTAAAGAGAAGGATATAGTATGCAGACGCTTCTGTCGGTAATGGAGCAGGGAGATCCCCTATTCTACATCGAAAAGCTGAATATACGCACCGACACGGTGATAGTGAACCAGTGCGACCGCAGCGGAGAGCATCTGACAGAGCTGAGCACCCGCAATATTTCATCCGCATTAAACATCAATGCCGGCGAAAGCGTTGGGAAGCCTCGCGGGATAAAGATAACACTTATCGAGAGCACGGAGAGAGGTCTTTCAAGGTCGAGAAACCGCGCTATGGATACGGCCTCCGAGGATATATGCGTCTTTTGCGACAACGACGTAAGGTATGAGGATAACGCGGCGGAGCAGATACAGGGAGCATTTGAGAGACATCCCGATGCCGGGATCATCTGCTTTTTCATCGAAAGACCGGAAAGGCATGAGCCGGTAAAGGTTAAAGAAGGAACCATGTCCAAAAAGGATATGATGCGGATATTCTCGCCGGAGATAGCGGTAAGGAGGTCAAAGCTCGGTGATCTTCGCTTTGATGAGGACTTCGGAGCCGGAGCGAGATATCTGATGGGCGAGGAGAATATATTTCTCTTTGAAGCCAAAAGACGCGGTATAGAATGCATATATGTGCCCGTGAAGATAGCGGAGACACTCCCGAATGAGTCAAGCTGGTTTCGCGGCTATGACACGAAATTCTTTTATGACAGGGGAGCCGGCTATGAGGCGATGGACAAAGGGCTGTGGTATCCGCTTGCATGGCAGTTTCTTATCAGGAAGAGAAGTCTGTATCTTGAGACAGTATCCATGGCTGACGCGTACAGGGCAATGAAAAAGGGCAGGGAGGCCTACAGGAGCGAGAGAGCCCTGTACACTTCTGACACGAAATGAAGGTTTATCGTATAAACAGAAAAGCAGTGGTTTTGCTTATTATGGTTACTGCTGCTGACATGGTACTATCGGGATGTGAAGCGAGGAATATCTTCAGACCGGAGCAGTCTGAGAGTTATGTAAACATAGCTGCGGATGAGCCGGCTGCAGCCGGCAGCGCATCGGATGGCAATATATCGGACGACAGTATCATATCGTCTGATACGGCGCCTCTGTCCACGCAGCAGAGCGAGCCTGAAAGGGTGCTTCCGTCCGAAGCAGGGTTTCATGAGGAGGCTTTTTCCTATATCTCGGATATCATAGAGAGGGATATAGAGGACGGGTTCACAAGCGCGCAGCTTACGGTAATGAGAGACGGTAAGCTCGTATATGAGAACGCCTGGGGCAGAGTAAACTCCTACCGGCAGGACGGAACAAGGGATACGGAAAGCCCCGAGGTCACTACAGAGACACTGTATGATCTTGCGTCACTCACCAAGGTATTCGGCGTGAACTATGCATTGCAAAAGCTTGTGACGGATGGTGAGATAGACCTTGACAGTCGGGTGAGTGATTATCTCGGAGACAGATTCTTTCAGGATGTCATAGAGATAGAATATGAAGACGGAGATATAGTTGACATAACTACACAGCGTGAATGGAAGAGCAGTTTGACGATAAGGGATCTGCTCATGCATCAGGGAGGATTTCCCGCAGACCCCAAGTACTGCAATCCCTATGTAGATGCGAAAACGCAGAAGCCCGATCCCGAAAAAGACAATCTTCTGTTTGCAGGAAACGGGGCAGATGAAAAGACAAAAGAAGCCACGATAGAGGCTATGTGCAGGACACCGCTTTTATATGAGCCGGGTACGAGGACGGTGTATTCGGATGTGGACTATATGCTGCTCGGGATCATCGTGGAGCAGGTGACGGGAGAGGATATTGACACATACTTAAAAGAGACCTTCCTAAAGCCGATGGGACTTAAGCATATCACCTACAGACCACTCGACAACGGCTTTACTAAAAATGACTGTGCCGCGACCGAGCTAAACGGCAATACAAGGGACGGAGCGATAAGCTTCGACGGGATAAGGACCTATACCCTGCAGGGCGAGGTGCATGACGAAAAGGCTTGGTACAGTATGGGTGGCATATCGGGTCATGCCGGACTCTTCGGAAACGCAACCGACGTGGCAAGGCTGGCTGATGTTATGTTAACTGGAAAGCATGGCGATATCACCTTCTTTTCACCCGAGGTGATAGAGGAGTTTACAGCAGCGAAATCAGCGGAATACAGGGACTGGGGACTCGGCTGGTGGAGACAGGGCGATATGCAGCGGACGAAGTATTTCGGCAGCAGGGCAGGAGAGGATACCTTCGGGCACCAGGGATGGACAGGGACGCTGATAATGATAGACCCTGAAAAGAAGATAGTGATCGCCTATCTTACAAACAAGATAAACAGTCCCGTGGCTGACAGGGACAAGAACCCGAATGTATTTACGGGAAGCAGCTATACAGCAGCGACCATGGGCTTCGTACCCGAGATCCTGTACACCGGACTGGATGAAGAGGGCGATGTGACGGATGAGCTGCCGGAATACAGATAGAAGCTTGCGGTTTACATAATTTCAAAAAGGAGTATATGATGAGTGAAGGAAATCTGCAGATAGGTGAGATAAAAAAGAAGAAGGATGATCTGAACAAGACAAAGGGTATAAATACCGGCAAGGCTGTATTCCAGACAAATGACAGCGATACGGCGGACGACAATCCCTATGCCATGTCAAACAGGATGCAGCAGCCATACATGAGCAGGGTGGAGGAGCTCGCGAATAGAGGTCCCCTCATGTCTACCCGTGTGCATACCCAAAATCCGAATGATATCGCTTTTGAAAAAGAGGTCGAACAGCAGGACAAAAAAGAGGACAGATCCAAAGTCCGTTCAGATGAGGGGCAGAGGATAATAAAGGCACGACCGGAGCTCAAGGTCTTTACCGAGGATGTCATGAAAAAGGGCACCTTTACACCCGAGGCAAAGGAAGCAGCGAGGCGCTTCTTCAGGCAGATAACGGACTGGGCGGGAAGCTTTGATGACGACGGATCCGGCTTTTACGGGAGCATGGGGATAGGCAGCGTGCTCGACTGTCTCTATGTGGACGGCATGAATCTGAGAAACTATCTGAAGGAGCAGTACTACTACAAGACGACGGGCAATCCCGCGCAGGATATCGAGTCGGTCAGAAACTATGTGGCACTCATAGCAGCCAGAGGAGAGCATATCATTACGCTGGTGCGTCCCACTGTAAAGGGTGACGGCGCGGAGGTGGAATACAGGAATATGTATGTGGATCTCTCCGAGGTCGGAGAGGAACAGGCTGTAAAGTCCCGCAAGCAAAAGGAAAAAGGAAATCAGATCAGGAGCGATCTCAAAAAGCGTATCGATGATGATATGACGGAGCGCACGGGGAGGGCATACCGCAAAGCATACGGCTGTGATACCGACGGGTTTGACAGGATAGAAAAGGCAAAGAGCGGGCTTGCCGGTGCGGATGCGGATAAGACCGAGGAGTATAGGGAGTTTAATAAGTGCTTTGACCATTACAACAGCGGTCTGCAGAAGCTCGGACTGAGGCCGGGCAGGGATGACATCAACAGACCTGTAGCGGAGGAGATGAAGAGGCGCTGCGAGGAAGCAATAAAGGCAGCGGAGTCCTTCCTAAGCTTGGCTTCAAAAGATACAAAGGCAGTCGATGCTGTGGAGAAGGCGAAGAGAGCGCTTGAGACAGACCTGGAGCTTCTGAACAGGGCCATAGAAACAAAGCTGTATGAAGAAGGGGACAGGATGCGCCTTGATGAGATGCTCGACAGCAGGAGAGCAGAGCTTCCCGATGATGATAAGAACGGTAAGGGCGATGATGACGACAGCGATCCGAAGGACAGGTAACGTGAGTCTTATATTTTCAGCGTATCAAAAGCGGTAAAGATAACGCTTTTGCGAGCGCTGATAAGGTAAAGTAAGGCGTATATTCTCAGCATATCAAAAGGGGACGAGGGTAAGCGTATGAAATTCAAGTATTGCAGGATACAGGGGAAAGAACTGGCGGCAAATACAAGGACAGGCAAGGGGATCTTCAGTATGCTTAACCAGATGGTGACGGACGGTATCATGGAGGAAGAGGACATTGGCCTGTTTAAGGAGATAGATTCGTGGTTTGCTGAGGAGCTGCCATGGCCGCCGCAGTGCAAAAGGCAGGAGAAGGTGATCTGTTATTTCAAAACGGAAAACTCCGAGATGATGATGAAAATGGTCAATCCCCTGCTGTGGCTGCTGGAGAGATATGAGCATCCCTATTATGTCGTATATACCAATCATCCCGGGGAGATAGTATATGAGGATAAGTATCAGATCGTGGTAAAGGTCGATGAGAATGTAGTCATAGAGGATGTCCAGCAAAGCTGGTCCCCCGAGGACTGATATTATCGTTACTGTTCACACCTTACAGGTGCTCACAGCAATTGGATTTGTCAAATAAAACGTTCCTTTGCAATATGCGCTGCATATGCATATAATAATTAAAGGGTCAAAAGGCTGTCATGCTTGGTGAATGACAAGGATTTATGACCTGCCCTGGCATGAGCAGGAAGCGGGGCTTTGCACCATGTTTTATATAAGGATAGTCAATGCAGCTTTATAAGACAGTTGACAGGCATAATCTTATACGCGTAGAGGACAACGAAGGCTTTGGCAGTTTTTTGGAAAAGAACGGCTTTTCCGGGATATCCTCCGTACCCATGCTTTCCGTAGAGCTAAAAAGCCTGCTGTCAAAACCTGTAGTGAAACGCACCATCCTGTCTGAAGAGGAGGGTGTGAGATATGTTCCTCTTGCTGAGCTTAATCCCGAACAGCTGGAGGAGCTTTTTAATTCTTTTACAAACATGCGTCCTATATTCGGGGTTCAGGATGTGCCGGAGAAAGGAGATAGGAGCAGGAAAAAGATGATTTGCCATTCAATATGATCGTATCGTATATAGTTAAGTAACAGGATGAAACCATAAATGAGTTTATAAAAAGGGCGGCAGCCCGGGTAAGTAAGGAGGATTTAAACGTGGAACTAAGAGAAATATCTTTGTTTGAGGCAGAGCTGAACGATTTGCCCGCAAGTGTACCCGGAGAAGGAGAAATGCGCACATGGTATGCTCTTACGGATGATGGAGTGTATAAGGGCTATATGGAAACGACCCTGTATGAGGAGGATGACATCACGGAGATCAGCTTTTTCATGATCCCGGATATCTATCAGGGATATGGCTTGGGAAAATACATGCTTACCCTGTATCTGGATCAGTATATTCCGTTATCCAAACCGGAACAGCTGCTTACCACCTTTTTTGAATACAACGGAGAGTACGGAGAGGCTTTTACCTCCATCTTCTCGGAGTGTGGATTTGATATAAGTCTGAATTCATTTAGGGAATGCACGATTCCGCTGGAAGTCGTAAGGAACAAGCTCGCTCCAAAGAAGGCTGCTTCTCATAAATGCAGAATGGTGAACCTCACAGAGGGAATAAATGATGTTCTGGTTGCCGTAAACGGCAATAAGGACATCGGCATCACGATAACGGATGTAAGGGAGTCCGAGCTGGAATTGAGTGTAGCGGCATTTGATCCCGATGACAGGCTGATGGCGCTGATGCTGCTGTCTCCTGATGAGGATACCGGAGACGCGGTGATCACGGAGCTTTACACCGAAACCGAAGACACGACTATCTTAAAGACATTTTTCGGCTTTGCCGCGGAAAACGCGTCGAACGCGGAGGAACCCCCGGTGAATATCTCCTTTACGGCAGCAAATGAAAGACTGGAAATGATCATGGAAAAGGTTTTTGATAATCCGAAAACCTCTGAGGTTGTGATGGCTGAGGGAGAATTTAATCTCGGAAAATATGTTGAGCTGCTTAAGCTTAGGAATAACAGGGAGGCGAAATAATGGATATCGATGCAAAATCTCTTCAGAAGAATCTGACTAAGAAGGAAATCAATGCAGGCAAAAAAGAAAATATATTAAACAATAACCTGAAGAATAATATCATATCGCATGACATTGCAGACAAGAATAAGACTCTGAACAAGGATAAGCTTATAAATACCCAGAAGGTCAACACCGGACTCAGGGCTGACGACGCGGAGTATCTGCAGGATGTCATAGATATGGATCTGTACAGGGAGCAAATTATCAATTTTGAAAATCTCCCCAAGTACAGGCTCGCGCAGGAAAAATCCATCCTGAAAAAAGGTCCCCAGCATATGAAGGGCTGTACGAAATGGTGGGCCAGAAAGAAATGGAAGAAAAAACAGAAGGGAAGGGTAAAGGCAGCCGAGAAGCTCCTTAAAAAGCATACAAAGCTTATTGCCCAGTACGATAAATATAAGGCTGACAGACTGGCGGAGCTTGAACAGTTAAGCGACAATGCCGCCAGCTTCTACTCAAAACAGGAACTGGAGAAACAGGGACTGGAGAAACAGGGACTGGAGAAACAGGATCTGGAGAAACAGGGACTGGAGAATCAGGAACTGGAGAATCTGGAACTGGAGAATCTGGAACTGGAGAATCAGGGACTGGAGAATCAGGAACTGGAAAATCAGGGTCTGGAGAATCAGGAACTGGAAAATCTGGAGCAGAAATATCAGGGCGGAAATGTGGCTGGGATGCTGGATTTCGTAAATGAAAATCTGGCAAGAGACGCCATACTTAATCTGAACCAGAGCAGGACCGAGTCCATAAATGAGCTGGATACTTTTCTTAAGAACTACGTGATCGATGAAGGCACCGCGGAGGCGGACAGACAGGCGAAGACCGCGAAGGATCAGGCGAAGAGAAAGAAAAAGGCTGACAAGACAGGAAAAGTCGCTGCCGACGAAGAGATAATACAGAATCGCGAGGATCTGGAAAATGAGCTGCTGGACAGAAGAGGAGTTAAAAACCGTACCCTTAAAACGGAGGTCAATGATCTGGACGGCGGGAATGCTGTACAGCTTGCGGACTTATCGCAGCTGTTTAAAAAGGTGCTTTCGGATTCGGAAAAGCCTATTACCGAGGAAAGGGAAGTGGACGGTAAGGTTATCCAAATGAATCTGAGCGCAGAGAGGTTTGTAGATATCAGAAAAGACGCAGAAAAGGTCCTGAATTACACGAAGGACCTTGGCATCGCCGTACCGGAGGAGCTGTATTACCTCCTGAAGCTGGAGGATAATCCGCTGCTTAAGAGCGGAGTGGATAAGTTCGTGCCTGAAGAGCACGCGAATGAGGCATACGTACTTCTCATGTCCGCGACATCAAAGCTGTTTTATGAAGCTCTGAACAGATATGCCGGATATTGGGTCTTTGACGGTCTGGAAAAGTATTACTTCATGGAGGATAAAGAGCGTAATGCCAGAAACTTTGATATTTTTAACGTGAATCTGATGACCCATGTAAGGAATGTCAGGGATATGTCGTCGGCCTATGCCAACGAGATCCGCAAGAACCGGTTGAAGGTATATGAGGAGACTGTTCCCGCGGATCAGATCCAGGATCAGAATATGAGGGAAAATATCGAACTGCTTAAGGGTGCGCAGCCTACGGGCATGGAGGAAGAGAAGAAGGAAGAAAAGGTAGAGGAAAACAAACAGGAGAAGATCTACGAGGAGTGGAGGGAGCTTCTGGCAAAGGATATCAGAGGCACCGTTGAAGTGGATCAGAAGGATATGAAGCAGACCCCCTGGGTTCTTAAGGACTATCAGGAGCAGATCTTCAATATCATGAAGAACAATCCCGACTGTGACGGTCTTACGGGAGAGCCTTTAAAGAGATATCTGATCGCCATGAATGATAATCTGAGATCAAATCTTTTACAGCTTACCGATGAGCTGCCGAAGACTTCAGTAGGAGCGAAGTTCTGCTATATCCCTAAATTAAGGGACGATTTTATAGAGAAGATAAAGACCGAGAAATTCGGAATGCTGCTCAGACCCGATTTCTTCTACAGGGATCTCTTAAGGAACAACTCCGTTTTGGACGATCTCTTTAACAAGCCTCAGTATAAAGCGGCAAAGAACAGACAGCGTGAGATCATGAAGGCCATCAACGAAGAGCTTGGGATGGACTTCTATACGAACGTCAAGCATTTAAGCTCCCTTTGGTCCAATGATGCCATGCAGGAGATCCTTTTGAGCGTGCCTTCCGATAAGGAAGCGCAGGAAAACTTCGCGAAGGAGGAGATCCTTAAGAAGCAGGAGGGAGACAAGAAGGAGATAGAAAAAAAGGAAGGCAATATCTTAAATTATGCCGTACAAAAGTTCCTTAGCAATTCCCAGAGCTACGGTGTGTCAGACAACGTATTTAAGGAAACGATAAATAAGCTCAAGGCCACCGTACATGACAATATCGCCGTCATCGACAGGAAGATATCCCTCATGGGGATCTGCGATACCGCGAAGGATGCGCTAAAGCGTAATCTCCTAAAGCGTATGGGAGGAGAATACCTGCTCGGCTATAACGTTATTTCGCAGGAGATCGTGGAATACACCATCGACAACATGATGGTCTTTGACGGCACCGCTGCCACGATACAGAGGACCTGGGACAGGAAGTTCGCCCGTACCGGTCTCCCCAGCAGACTCAGCACCAAGATGGAGCGGCTTGTCGCCGACAAGATCAACGCGAAAGGAAAGAGGGATGAGTATTACCTCCGTCCGAAGGGATTTAAGGTCAGCAGGTCAGTCGGAAATAAATGGGAGGAGACCAATAAAAAGACAAACGCTATTATCAACAGCCTTAAGAAGCTTTACAACAATGACATAAAGGACTTTATGAAGAACTATACGGAGTCGGATGAACTAAGGAACTCCGTATCCAATGCCGGATTGCTGTATATCGGCGACAAGGTAAAGCTTTCCAAGAGGCAGTGGGAGCAGATCGAGGATTATTTTGAGAATAAATGGCTCGAGGTCTTTAAGGACTCCTATATAAACGGAGACTATTCACAGAAGGATGTCAAATCGAAGCTCGGCAAGATAAAGCAAGGGCTTTCAAAAATCATCAATGTCCAGCTCACAAAAAATTATGACGCCAGACAGGGGTTTAAAAATGATGCCTCGGCACTTAAGGAATATGAGGATACCTTAGTAACCCGTGACGAGTTTACGGACGGGCTCTCAAAGAATGCCGTCATTGCCGAGCCGAAGATCATAGTAACAGATGATATCAAGAATCAGATATTCAACGATCCTGCATTAAAGGGCATCCTGAAGAGTAAGGAGGACAGAGAGATACTCAATCAGGTACTCGGTGAGGAGCTGAGAGATGAGAAGAGCACTCTCCATACCAAATTAGCGTACCTTGACGATGTGAGGAGCATAGAGCAGCTCGGGAACCTAAGTCTTATCGATTATTCCGACTTCTTCTCCGAGTTAAAGTCCATCCTTTGTGTCATGGACGATCAAAAGCTTCTTCTTGAAGACTGGAGGATGAGAGGTCAGGCCGGAGCGGATTATCTCGGGGTAAAGAGAAGGCTCCTTAAGGATTTCTTTAAGGGTGGAATGACCCGCGATGTGCTGACTGCCAACGCAAAGAAATATGAGGAAGAGGCCGAAAAGGCTTCCTCAGTTGATATGAAGCGTATTGACGCATACCTTAACACCGAGGCAAATGAAGAGGATACCAATGTGAGGTTCAATTACCTCAATGTGGTGGGTAAAGAGGTGAATCAGACCGAGCGTATCAAGCGGCTAAGCTATGCGCAGAAGCTGTGGTACAGGCTGCAGAAGGCAGATGAAACAAAGCATGTTGACGGAAGAGATAAGGAGCTGGTGAAAAGGTTTTCAAATTTCATCCAAATATTCATTTCAAATCAGGAGGGAAAGAAGCCGTCTCAGGTCGTAAAAAACATAAAAAATCTGGGAGCCCTTTTTGATAGAGCGAAAATTACGAGGGAAGAGGTTTCCGATAAAAAGATTGGCAATTTCTATGTTGATACGGACTCAAAAAATAAATTGCTTGAGGCCGGATTCATTAAAAATGACGTGATGTCCATACGCGACGGAGCGGTGCTTAAGACTGTACAGGACATCTTTAAGCAGCTGGTAGAGGAGGATACGGCAGCTAAGAAGATGACCTTTGAAGACTGTATGGGAGAGCTGCTTCTGTTTGGCTGCGGTAAGGAATACTTTGAAGCCGGCGGCGAGGGTGAAAAGACCTTCCTGGATTCCAAGGATGAACAGTATTATATGGACATCCTGGCAAAAAGCAAGGATTTCTTTACGAAGAGGGCTCTGATCGAAGGGACACTTAATGCATATGAGATCCCTCCGTCGGAAAAAAATAATATCCTTCTGAAGCTGAAGCCCGTGATCGCCGGAATAAAAGAATCCAACGATAAAAAGGACATGGCGGAGAATGTCCGTAAATACGGCGTAGGAAACACAATGGAGCTTATGCTTAAATTGCAGGAGATGTATGCCGGAACCGAGGAAGAGAAAGCCGCTGCCCAGAAAAAGAGCAGGGAGGTCGCAGAGGTTTATAAGGCCAGAGTTGACTATATCGACAATTACGGAACCGGCTTTGAGCATGGGAAGTTCAGGATCGTAAGAAATTATATGCTCAAGGACAAAGATATCTGGCGAAACATCATGACAATGTCCGATGAAGATTTTATGCAGTATATCGAGGAGCAGAACCGCTTATACGGAAAGGGTCTTGACCTATTCCGGAGTGCTGACTTCCGGGCATCCGGTCCGATCAATGAGATGTATGTAATGAACAACTGGTCGGATTTCAAAAATCGTGCCGACTGGGATAAGATGGCATGGTATACATCACTCAACAACTTCAATTCCGGCTTCATGGCAAAGAAGGTAGGCGGATGGATGACTAAAAAAAGTGTTCAGAGTATTCTGACCTCCCTTGAAAAGAAGATGGTGTCTGCCGGATATGACGCAAATGTGAAGAACAGCCAGAATCTGCGCCGTTTGCAGGCCATCATGAGTGCCGATCCCGCAGCGTTCAACCTCCTGTACAATGAGAATGACATGTTTGAAGCCCTCAAACGGGTCGATGATATGTACAAGGTGAATATGGATGGTCTCATGAATATGATGACATCAATATCGGCAAAAGGGGAACAGCCTTATGCGGACAATGAGGAGGACGACAAGCTCTACAAGGAAATTGCCACTCTGTATTTCCACGGAGACGGAATAGAGAAAAAGCTGGGAGTAGTGAACTCAGTCTCTAAATTGAGAGAGCTGGAGGAGAACGCGAAAAAGGGCAAGAAGCTGACAGAGGATGACAAGATCTACGCAGATTACAGTCTGTTGATGCAGATCATAAGACCCTATGCCTATGGCATGAAAAAAGAAGATTTCATGAAGGGCGTGCTCGGAAAGTTCAAGGAGTTCAAGAAGGCGCAGCAGCTTGACAGGAATGCCAACATCTATTCCGACAGGAATGTGCTCGATACCAAGGATGCCATAAGGCTTGAGCTTGAGATAAAGAAGAACGAAGGCAAAACGCTGGAAAGGCAGTTCAATAAAGAGCTGTCGGACTACAGTGAGAAGAAGGCGGTCTTAGGCTCCGTGGGACTGCTTGCGTACAACGCGGATCCGAAGTTTGACGACAAGACCGTGACGAAGGCATCGGAATTTGTCGAAAAGAACCTGTCGGGAGACTTCGGTACGGCAAATGAAGACTTCATTAAGGGACTGCTTACTGAGCGCGCGGTAGCCTTTGGCCTTAAAAAGGAGGACGACCTTAAGGCTGCTCTTACCTCAGAGAAGATGAGGCTGGTAAGTCTGGATAAGGCACTCAGGAACGGAGGGCTCGCCGACGAGGATCAGATAAAGAAGGCCATAGTATTCGCTTTCGCTCAGAATGCCAACCGTATAGCTCTTCCCTTAGACGGAACCCACGAGGGAGACGTGAAGGAGATCCTTGATGAGCTTAAGGAGAGAGAAGCTGCCATAAATATCAAGGAGCCTGCCTCCGCGATCGCGAAGAGAGCTTATGAAGAGTTCATGGATGATATGGACATTGCCCGCTTTACCATGACAAAGGAGCAGTTTAAGGAGGTCTGTGATAAGAAGAGAAGATACTTCGAGATGGTGGATGCTGTCGTACTTAAGATCAATGCCGCGACAGCCAATCCGAAGGAGCAGCTGGGACTTTTCAACTACTTTAAGAAGGACATCTTTGAGGCTCTTTCTGCGGAGCAGAAGGCTGATGAGCTTACGCAGTCCGTCACAGAGCAGATAGACAGGCTGATAGGCGACAAGACAGAGGGCAGGAATGACCTCGATGCCGAATCCATAAGGAAGATCACCCTAAGCTATCTCCCGGATTCAAGCGTCCTCATGCAGCACATAGATAATAATTCACTGACTGCGGAGGAGAGGCTTTTAAGCTCCGAAAAATACACCAGAGCCGATATCGAGAGAGAGATCGCCATGTCCGGTAAGAAGGAGCTTATCGAACGGTACAATAGCCTTACCGTCGAGGAGCAGAAGGTGTTTGCCATCGCTCTTACCTTCCCGGATATCGGACTTACGACCAATGAGAAGTTCTCCTCCAATGAGGCTGTCAGGGACAAGGCAAAGGAGGAAAAGAGGGAGATCGAGCTTCAGGAGGATCTGGCTGCCTATATCTACGATCAGGACTTTGCGCCCAAGATAGATTATAACGTGGTCATGAAGAGACTCATGAAGACCGACAGGAAGTCAGGCACAAGGCGCGTCTCCGTCACCATGTTTGACAAGGCCTTTAAGTACACTCAGTTCTGCATGATGAAGAGGAACGAGATGCGGCCTAAGGACTACAGCAAGCTTGCCGACGGAGAATATACGGGAGATATCGGCAGGACCCTCTCCGGTATGGCAGAGCAGAGCACAAAGGCTAAGGAGGCTTTGAGCTCCAAGGAATATTACGGAGCGAAGACCTTTAGGGAGTATTTCAAGAACTTTGCCAAAAATGATATTGAAAAGGATGATTCGGTAGCGAAGATCGCGGATAAATTCGGAAAGCTGAATAATACGCAGATCAATATGCTGCTCCATGTCCTTCAGGACAGAACGGCGATAGACTATACTACCGGCGTAGGCTTCTGGAATGCCTTCACCCTTGGCGGCGTCTCCTTTGTAAACGTCGAAAGGCGCGAGGCCATAAAGAATTCCTTTATGCGTCCTGACGGAATGGATCATGATTTCATTGCCGAGCTCAACAGATCCATCACGCATGAGATGTTCGAAAAAGCCGCACAGACCCTGTTCAGCTATCAGCTCAGGGATGATATAGATCTGAGCAAGAGACTGGTAGACAGCAACACCTTTGCCAAGGATGCTCTTAAAAGAACGACAAGTATTGACTGGAAGATGCTGGACAGAGCCATGGATCTGGTAAAGGAGATCGAGGAAGAGAACTTAAGGATTCAGCTCTGCAGGCAGACCGTGGAGCATACCACCGATCCTTCGTCACCCAATGTGGCGGCCAGAACGCTTGGAAAAGAGATAGATGAAATCTTCAGGGAGGAGACCACGAATCACTTTGATTACTTCAGAGACTTCCTTGCCAGGGAGGCCAAGAAGAATCCGGATATCGCGATGCCCATGCTATCCGCGTTCTCAGGGATGTCTGACAATGAGAAGATGCTGGTGGTACACGCTCTGAGGCACCGTGATATTCTGGACGTTTCCACGGACGGTACCTTTACCACGGCGATCGGTCAAAATGAGAACAGATATGTAAATGAGGTCGGAAGAGATCAGCTGGCGGATTACTACATTGATCATTTCAGCACTCCGGGACAGACGAATGTCATGGCAGCCAGCCAGTACGATGTCAGGGATGCCATGAAGAGTCTGGTATCCACGCAGGTCTCTGACGCAAGAGACGCTAAGAATAAGAAGAACTTTGCCGACATGATGGTGGGCAAAAAGATCTTTAACTGGACCTACGTGGGCGGAAGAAGCACCGGCGTAGACTGGGAGCTCTTCGGAAACGCGCTGAAGTTTGTGAAGCGTACGGAGGGCGAAAGGAAGCTGCTCACAGGGGAGGCGGAAAGCTACCGGGCTGCGGGAGACATCAATAAATACGGACGTTTCATGTATAACTACAGCTTCTTAAGAAAGAATCAGTACCGCTCCGGCTTCCGGCTCACCAGATTCATCGGCAGAAGAGTAAGGGCTGAGATAGAAGCAAACATCCCGGGCTATGGTGTCGCTCAGAGGGTTCTGATGGTCGCTCTGGGCCCCAAGATGCAGAACAAGATGCGCAGCACCGGTATAGTAAAAGCTCCGCAGGCGGCCAAGAATAAGACAACCGAGTATGCGGGATACGCGGCTTTAGGCGGCACGTCCACCATGGGCGCGGGCTCGGCGCTTAAGATGGTGACAGACGTGGCATCCACAGGTGGGGTTGTGGCAGCCGTGGGGTCTATAGCCGGTGAGGCTCTGCAGCAGACGGCCAGTGCCTTTAGCGCGATGTTTAATGTCGGAAGTGTCTACGCGGACATAGCGAAGATAGACAAGCTTTCCGAGACCTCTCCGGAGCTTGTAAAGGAGAGAAACGAGAAGCGCGCTAATGCTCAAAAGGTACAGAACGACGCGCAGAAGATGGTAACAAAGGATAATCAGCTCAATAAGGAATGGATCATAAATGAGGTGAGCGGAGTGGCGGCAAAGAGCGCCAACCAGAGAGATATTGTTGAGACAGTCACCACCTTCGTAAACGTCGCGTCCGGCAGCAGCATCGGTATCTCGGCAATTACCAATGTCTTTGTGGGAGGAATAAAGGCTGCTATTACGGAGACCTTAAATACTGCCCGCTTCATCATGTCCGTATGTCAGGACAAGAAGATGATGGATAGATACTTTGATAATAAAGGACCGCTGGGCAAGGAAATACAGGCTCTTAGGGGTGATAATATCCAAAAGGTCATCGACGACCAGAAGTTAAGAAGTGATAAAGGTACCAGACATATCTATGATGATGCTACCCTGCGAAAGAGCGAGACGGAATTCATGGGTAAGATGAGCAATACCGAGCTCTTCAGAAAGGCATACGGCTTTAAGGATTTCTCCGAGCAGGCATCCTATGTGGGGTGGAATATCGTGCAGACCCTTATGCAGTCATGCAGTCCTTTCGGCACGGATCCGGTACTGTTCATGAAGTCCTCACTGCTGCTCGCGGCTATAGGCTGCAAGGATGTGATCGGCAAGCAGGATAACGAGAGTGCTCAGAGGGTATACGACAAGCTGATGGGTCAGGATATCAGATAAAGAAGGTAGTATTCCGGCAATGGCATATGGGTAGATATTGCCTTTGATATTGCCGGGGCTGTAAATGAGGGGCTGTATCTTGCAATCGTGCTGCAATGGCTCGTTTGTATAGACTACGGCCCCTATTACAGCCTTGATCATCTAAGGAGACGCTACAGTACAAATCTGTCTATCACAACACTACAAATCTGTCCATCAAAATATTGCAAATCTGTCTACCTCGGCTCATAATACTATTCGTAGATATGCGTGATGACGGTGTATACGTTATTCCTATTGGATGTTTGAAAAATTAGCTGTAAACTGCAACTGTCTTCACATTCTTTTAATTCTAACAGTATTTACCAAAAGTCTTATGACACCCAGCCATGGTTTGTGGCTTTTTTGTGTCCCATGTCGGTTTACAATAAATTGGGTTTATTGTACTATAGTATTCGGAAAAGTGGCTGTATACGCTTCAGGATTTGAGCAGATATGCCGATACAATTTAGTACAGGTTATTTATGATAGCGCGAAATGAATGCGAAAATGAGTTTACATAACACCAGAAAGTAAACAGGAGTGCCTATGATAAGAGACAGATTCAGAAGGATGAATAAGGTCAGAAAAAGAGCTTTTGCGGTAGCGCTGGCGACAGCGGTGGCGAGCACAAGCTTTAATATAGGAAGTATCGCCGTGAATGCAGGCACCTCGGCAAGAGGCAGAGTCATAGTGGCGTTTGAGGAGCTGCCCGCAGATGTGGCAGAGCAGACGTTGCCGATAGGCGGTAAGAAAAGCGACCTGAATCTCCCCGAGGAGCTCGACGTGCTCCTGTACACCGAGGACGCGGAAAAGGAAGACAGGAAAGACAAAGACCGGACAGATGATACTGCGGAGACTCCCACGGATGCACCTGCTGATGAAAAGCAGTCCGAGGAGGCTTCGGAGGACGGTCAGGGCAGCAATAAAGACACAGGCAATAAAGATACAGGCAATACGGATGCCGGAAGCGCAGATGACGGATCGGCTGTCACTCCGGACAGCAGTACTGACGGAGACGGCGCAGCGGATCCCACGAATAAAAACGGCACAGACAGTACGGACAGTCTGCCCACGGAAGACGGAGACAGTGCCGGAGAGACAGGAGAGGATACAAACGATACGAGCGGCAGACTGACAGACAGGATGCTGACAGCTATCGGCAATGCTTTCACGCCTGTAAAGGCATATGCTGCGGAGCCCGCGACGGATGATTCCGAAGAGGCAGAGACGGGTGAAGAGACACAGGAAGACGGAGCAGCGGATACAGCAGCCGCTTCGCAGCCTTCAGCAAACTCCGCTGCAGATACTGCCGCAGATGAAGCAGCGGATAACGGCGGCAAGAAGACAGATACAGAGCCATCTGAGGAGCCTCAGTCCGAGGCTGCTACAGAGGCAGCGTCAGAGTCACCTGCAGGATCATCAGAGGCAGACTCATCGGATGACGATAAGGAAGGAGTGAGCAGGCTCTCCGACGGCGAGAGGCGCACACTTGAAGATGTCCGCTGGAAGCTCGTCAGAGACAAGAGCGAGTACGGCAGCCGCTTCCAGGCGATAAGAGAGGGCGATGTCTTTTATTTCGCTCCGGATATCAAGGCATACGGGCTGAAGAGTGAAGTGGATCTCCCCGAGATAAAGGTCACGATAGTCGCTGCTGACGACAGCGCAAGCGGAAACGGCATCAGCGATAACAGTATCAGCGGCAATACCGTATCTGATAACGCGTCTCCGAAGTTTGATCAGTTCATGATAGTGGGCGGCGTGAAGGTGAGCGTCACCGCTCCCGAGGGTGTATTTCCGGAGGATGCCGTACTTAAGGTAAAGAGGATAGACGATGCGGCATCCAATCAGAAGATAGAGCAGGCGGTAAAGGAGGATATGGGTCTCTCCGATGCTGCCGAGGTCAACGGGGTAAAGCCCGACGATGACGGGGATGGCAGCGGAGACGACAGCTCTGCGTCTGCAGGGGAGTCTCTCGAGTACATATCCTTTGACATCACCATAACCGATGTCTCAGGCAATGAGATCCAGCCGAATACTGAGTATGGAAAAGCAAACGTGACCTTCTCACAAGTTGACATAATATCAGACTATCTCTCCGCTCCCGGCGAAGAGACGGAGGGGAAGCTGAGTGAGGGTATCACGAATGAAGCAGACGCGTCATCAGGCTCTGTAGTCATAGGCGGAGATGATCATCCTGCCGGAAAGAAAGCCCTGAGAGTCTATCATTTTGACGACGGTATGGAGAACGCTCAAAGGATGGAGAGCAGCATAGACAGCGCGGAGAGTGCCGTTACTGCTGAAGCAGAGCATTTCTCGACATGGACTATCGCGTCCTCCACAACGGCCGAGACATTGGGGGCGGGAGACTTTATCCTCGAATGCTCAGGGGCGAAATTTAACATAAGTGATGAGGATAATTATAGGCAGGTGAGTGTGAAGATCACACCGGCGATATCATCCGAAAGCGTCGACATCAAAGTAAGACTTAACGGTGTTGACGCTACGGACTGGGCCTTGGTTTTTCAGTCAGACGGTGGCTACCACGATATAAACGTTACCCTTGATAAAGTAACGATAGACAGACAGAACCTCGAATCCGATACAGATTGTATTAGACTGATGAATGGCGATCATTACAACCTGTATATGAATGAATCCAAGATTAAAGCAGGAAAAGACACCGGACGTGGAGATGCATTAAATTTAGTGAACTCCAAGGCAACCATTATCATTGGTGAGGGAGAAAGCTCGCTGGTATGTGGAAGTAACAACTATTGCATAGATGCAGTAAATGACAGCTCGATCGAGATAGATGCAGTAAATAGGGAAAAGGATAGCTGCATGCTGAAATGTTATCAGGATGGCGGTTCCTCTGTAAGACTCTTTAACGGTGGCAGTTTGACACTGAATGCCGGAACTGTGGATATTGAGGGGAAGATTGCTGTGAACAGTCTTAATCTTACAGGGGGATTTCTGACGGTAGGACAGAGTAGCGATTTGACCGGTGTAAACGTTAATGTAACAGGAGGAACTCATAGTATTAAAACCAGTTCTTACAACAGTAATACAATCAAAATAACCGGTGGAAGTGTAAACTTTGCAGGCAACTCATCAGTAAATAGCATTAATGGATGTCGTCTCAGCGTAATAATGTTTGGAGCAGGTTATAAAAACTTTCCGATTGAGGAGATTAGGGTTGGGACATATCAACGCGATATGGAAACTAAAGCAACTACAGATACCGAATACGGTCTTGTGGACTGCCAGACAGACGGCTATGGAAACGTATATATTTGGATGCCGGAGGACGGAAAACACTATATTTACAGTGTGGCATTGGGCAATGTGGCAGGCAGCGGTATGTTTGTGCCGGCACTTGGGGATTTCACATATGCTCAGCTCGGAGACTTAACTAGTTTTGTGCCGTATAATCCCATGGATATCAACAAACTTACGTTGGATACGGAGAGCATCACATTCGGCGAAAACGAATTACATAAATTGATTACTGCAGAGGATTATCAAGGTAATAAATATACTGAGACGAGCGACGACATAGGGGACTTCTTTCCATCAGGTGGATACGAACTGACGAATAATCTTTATGACATCAACTGGACCTTAACCGATGAAAACGGAAGTGTGCCGAGTGGGGACAGGATTGAAATAACAAGGAATCCAGTATTTAACTATGATAACAGGATCACAAACAGCAGTATGCCTGGTCCCGCAGTATTAAACCTGAAGAAACCCGGAGTGTATACGCTGACGGCTAAGCTATATGACAAGGTGGCAGGCAACAGCGAAAAGAAATTTAAGATAGGTGCCATAAAGTCCGTGACCGATATTAAGGCATATTTTGATGAGGGTAATAACAGGCGCAGTCCTGCTTCCACCATAAATCTCCGTGTGGATGAGACATATACACTCACACAGGTCGATGATACGGTAACGGTGACTGACTCTGATAATAATGAATTGTGGGAGTTTGTAGTCGAACCCTCAGATGCCACAAACCAGACTATCATCTGGAAATGGGACACATCCCAGAGCGCGGCGGGCGCAACAATAACAAAGACTGGTGATAAAGAATATAC
>CAJOME010000014.1 GCA_905235585.1 uncultured Lachnospiraceae bacterium
CATTCCCCTGATCCCTGCTTCTGACAGGCTCATATCCACCGTGAAGTCCGCTGCTATATTCCACGGGCTGTTTTCTTTTGAAGCCTCATCTTCTCTGATCTTGGCTTTAAGGTGCTTTACATCGGTTACACCGGCGAGGATGACGGACTGAAAGGTTGGTATCCCATCCGTGTCTCTACTGATATAGCCATCCCGAAGACACGCAAGAAAATCTAAAAACACCTGATTGTTAGTCGCACTGTCTACCTCATCTATGATCAATACTATCGGTTTTGCGGACTGTTCACACCAGTCATTAAGTATGTCAAACAGTTCATCCAGCTTTTTCTCAGGCTTCTCTTGATCCATATATGCCCGCAGCAGTTCTTCAGTCTTTTCCGGGATGCCTGGGATGATACTGCTCCTCTTTATGATTAGTCTGCAAAATGATTGGACAAATACCAGTTCTGAAGAGAAACCGGCTGTACTGATCCCTTGAAAATCAAGACTTATAACGACATGATCCTTGCGCAGTTCCTTTTTCAAAGCATTCAAAGTGGTGGTTTTTCCGTATTGTCTGGCACGGTTTATGGTGAAATATTCGCCATTATCCACCAGTTTCCTGATCTCTGCCACTCTTTCGGAGAGATCGACCATATAGTGCTTTTCAGGAATGCACACTGCTGTAGTATTAAATCTTTTCATTGAATCTTTTTGCATCTTCCATCCGCAGCTCTACTCCGCGTTCCCGAGGATCTTTATGCCACCAGTGGACTGGACGGTTTGGAGATATAGCTTGTTGCTGTCATCGTAAGCCTTGTCGAGCTTTGCCTGGATCCCGTTCTTTTCAGCAAGAAGCGCATCGTAATCCTCCTGCAGACTCTTTATTTTCTGCGTCAGTATATCCGTGGCGGCTTCAGCGTCCCTTTCAGCAAGAGCATTCTGGTGTGCATGCTCTTCGGAAAGCTCTCTTTCCCGCTCCTTCTCTCCCTCCTGTCTGGCTTTCTCCAATAACTCAGGCAGCTTATCGAGGGCTGATTGTAAATCATTCACGCTTTTCTCTCTGGTATCCAGTTCTTCCTGCAGCAGCGTAACATCCTCTTCAAGCTGAGAGAGCTTCTGTTCCCGTTGTTTCTTCTCATCTTCCCAACGGTCGTCTTCCACCTTACTCTTTATCCGCAGATCATACTCGTACCTTTCATTTTCTTCGGCTCTGTCAGCATCCCTCTTTTCTGTATCCTTTGCTATCTTATCCTTCTCATCCTCAAGACGAGCCTTCGCTTCCTCAATTCTTTCTGCCGATTCAGCCTTGATTTTATCTAAAGACGTTTCATTATCCGCTGCGTTCTTTTCGAGCTCCCTTTCCTGTCTTCCAATCTGCGCTATATACTTCTCACGCTTCTCATTGGTGGCGTGAGCTAAAGCATCCAGTGCCTCTTCAATCCGGTTCAAATCGTCAAGTTCCTGATTCCGCTCTTCCTGCACGGCGTTCATGGAATGTATTTTTTCTATTATTCCAGGTGCCAATACGGAGAGATCGCACTTTACTCCTTTTTCCCCGTGATCCTCCCTACTGTGACGGACGGAATTCATCGGTTCAGAAGGTCTGCTGCTTGCCACAGTCTTCTGTCCTAATGTATTATTTGATGTCCGCATGGTCTCTTCTTCAATCGTCATCTGTCTGCCTGATATTACATCCGACTCTGAAGATTTGGCATCTGTCTGTTCATTTAGCATTTTATCAATACCCTCAGCTGCCGTAAGGAAGTCTGCTTTGGTATTATTCTTGTTCAGTGCGGTAAGTGTATATGGCAACGACAGTTTTCTTTTTTCCGCCTGTTCACGCAGTCTTGTGTATTCCGCCATGATCTCGTTTTTCGTATTGGTCTCTGAAATATTCACGTTCTTTCCCCCTCTTATGGCTCACATACGATATTTCTGCATCTATGCATCAGCCCCACTTCGTTTATCGGGTCCAAGTATGTTTATTCCACCTATTGATCGTACAGTGTCACTGGTGAGCTTCCGGCTTTCGGCATTGCATTGGGCGAGCTTCTCAGATATGGCATTCTTTTCATCTACGAGCAGCTTATATTTTTCAAGCAGTCTGTCATACTGATGCTGCAATGACGCGATCTTATGCTCCCGGCTTTTCTTTTCGAGAGAATCATTGTAGCCGTATTCCCTGCTCAGCCTTTTTTCGGCTGTCTGTATTCCCTCTTGTCTTGCTTCCTGTATCCTTTCCGGTATATCGTCTACCGCTTTCTGCATTGTGGTAATCTCTTCAAGTCTCGCCGTAATATCCGCTTTACATTCTTTGGTCTTATTCTCTCGTACACGCAGTTCCTCTTCCCTTGATCTGACAAGCGCATCCCGTTTCTCCCCAGCAAGCTTTCTTTCTCTTTTAAGATTATACTCGTACTCTGACTGCTCCCTCTCGATGCTCAGCTTTGTTTCGGCAGTAAGTATGGTTATGCTCTCCTCTATCTTTTCTAAGCTCTCATTCATCAGTCTGCGTTCTTCTTCTTTTCTTTCATTGGACTCCTCATTCTGCGCATCCAGTTCATCTGAGTATTCCTTTTCGCTTCTGGCTGACTCATTGTCATAACAGTCATTTATTATAGTCCCTGCCATGCTTATTGCCTCCAGACTGCATGGTGTCAGGGTGATGCCATAGAGTCGCTCGATCATTCCTTTCTTATCGTCAATGCGATTGATTGTCTCGCGATACTCTTTTGTAACCTCTTCATTCAGTATGTCAAGCTTAAGAAGCTCTTCCACCCCGGCCTCTATGCGGGCATGAGCTTCACGCTGTGCCAGCACTGCAGGGGTTTCCGTAAATTCTGTCTTCTCTTTGATCTTTTCCAATGCAGTGTTGTATGCGGCTGCTATCTGTTCTTTTGTGCCGCTTTTAGGGTCAAATACCATCTCTTATTCTCCTTGATTTAAATATATTTGAGTATACTTCTTTGTCCATGTGTCACCCGTGAATTTTATAAAAACATATGTACCTCTATGAACTCTTGTTTACCTTTGTGAACTTTAGTCTACCGCAGAACTTCCCGTCCACCTGAATGCTTTTCACCCATAAACCCAGCTTCAGATGCTACAATAAATTAGTAGTCTATAATCAGTCTATCCCCCCTATCAACTTTGACTTATACAAGGTCAAGCCGCTTTTGTATAATCAATAACTGTAACTTCCTGAAGTAGTTGTTTTACCTGCGCTGTAATTCTCTCTATTTTTTGAGCTATGTCTCCAGAATATAAAAAATCTCCTCAATACAACTATTTACAAGTTTCCTAATAATAATACAGCTCCGTACAACTTCATACAACTCATCCGGATTATTCTGTATCTGTATATTTACAGCTATCGTTTGCCTTCCACCACGCCCTTGCCGCGCAGTACGGGGAGGATCGTGCCGAAAAAACATTTCAGATCCATGCAAAATCCGGATAAGCTGCTCTTCTTGAGTGCATCCGTGTATTCACCATCAAGTTTTGACTTCACGGATATGGAAAGCTCGTCTCTCCCACTTATCTGCGCAAGTCCGGTAAGCCCCGGCATCACATAGTTGGCTCCGTATTTGTCCCTTTCTTCTATAAGGTCGTACTGGTTCCAAAGTGCCGGTCTGGGACCCACTATGCTCATGCGTCCCCTGAATATGTCCCATATCTGTGGAAGCTCATCCAGGCTTGTTTTCCTTAAGAATCGACCCAGTTTAGTGATATACTGATCAGGATTTTCGAGCATGTGGGTTGGGACATCATGTGGAGTGCTCAGTTTCATTGTCCTGAACTTATGAAGGGAGAAGTTCTTCTTTCCGAGTCCCACACGCTCCTGTGTGAAAAAGACCCTGCCCGGATCATCTATATAAATCAACAGCATGATCACGAGCAATACAGGACTCAGCATCACGAGAGCCGTAAAAGAGAGTATGATGTCCATGAGTCTCTTGATGAACCATTCATAGACAGATGGCGCCTTGCCGTACTCCCAGAAGCCGACCCTGTACAGAGCAGGATATGCCGGCTCTGTATGTCTGTAGGCCACGGCAAAGGAGACGATAAGCGATATGACAAGCAGCAGGAGTATGAGTGTGGGGATCAGTACCTTGGGTGTCATACGGATGCTCACTCTCTGCTCATATGAAGCATCTGTGGATGACATCTATCACGAGCTGCTGCTCTTCTTCAGTCATCTTGTTGTCACTGGGCAGACACAGACCTCTGTCGAAGATATCCCTGCCATTGTCGATATCAAACGCGGATACGTACGGCATCGCAGAATATATTGGCTGCATATGCATGGGCTTCCATATAGGCCGCCCCTCGGCATTGAATGCATTTAGCGCATTTAATATCTCGGTAGGGCTGCTCTTGCCCGGCTCGGTGCGGTATTCCGCCGCGCTGTCCGTCCTCTTCTGATAGCACATGGCATCGGGATCTATGATCATGCATGAGAGCCAGCAGTTCGCCTGCACATTGTCCGGGATGGGATTCAGGGCTACCGGCAGATCCGCAAGTCCCTCTCTGTACCTTTCGTATATGGCTCTCTTTTGAGCTATATGCTCCGTGAGGTGAGGGATCTGACCTCTTATCACTCCTGCCACGATGTTTGACATCCTGTAGTTATAGCCCAGCTCGGAGTGCTGGTACCAGGGTGCGTTATCACGAGCCTGCGTGCTCCATTTCCTTACCTTCTTTGCATCCTCGGATGAATCAGTGAGCATCATCCCTCCGGAAGACCCTGTGATGATCTTATTTCCGTTAAAGGAGATCACGCTGTAGTCACCAAAGCATCCCGTCTGTCTGAGGAGTCTCCCGTCCTCTGCTCTGTCGCCGGAGTTTCTGCTGCGATCAAACGGCGTATCCTGCGAGAGATACAGCCCTGCTCCGAGGCTCTCTGCGGCATCCTCCACTATCAGCGCCCCGTGCTCGTCGGCTATACGGCGTATCTCCTCTGCCTTAATGGGTGTGCCGTACAGATGAGCGACCACTATGAGCTTCACATCAGGGTATATCTCAAAGGCTCTCCTTAAGGATGCGGGATCCATGTTCCAGGAGTCGCTCTCGGTATCTATGAATACCGCCTCTCCACCCTCATAGGCTACCGGATTTACAGTAGCATCAAAGGTCATGTCGGTGCAGAATACCTTCTTCCCTGACAGTGTTCCCTCGTTTACCTTTGCCTGTCCGTAGAGTCTCTCTCCCGCGAGCCTTACCGCAAGATGCAGAGCTGCTGTACCTGAGGCGAGTCCAACCGCCTCCTTCCTTCCGATGAAGCTCTTCATCTCGTCTTCCACAGCATTGATATTTGCTCCTACCGTGGTCACCCAGTTGGTGCGGATGGCCTCTTCTACCCAGTAGCGCTCCATATCATGCATGGTGGGACTGCTGAGGAGTATCCTCGTATCGGATGGTCTCAGTCCCTGAAATCTGTCATCCTCCTGTATTTTTCCTGTTTCTTCGGATATAGACACTAGAAAAAGGTTACCTCCTCACCGTTTTCTTCTTCGTATTTCTTTTTCCATTCGTCATTCTCGTTGTCGTCCGGGGTAACAGCTCTCGCTACGGTCACCTCCAGCATATCTCCCCTCGCTGCGACAGTCTTTACATAGGATGCTCCGTCTGATGACATGGCAGCCTGCTCGGCTGTCCCGTAGATGCGCTCCCCACTCCCGTCGGTCACTCCTACCCTGCCGTTTGCGGTCTTCATCAGCTCATACAGAGTGATCCTTCCATATATCTTCTCTGTCCCTACGATAAAGTCCTTAAGCTCTACTCCGGACTCTCTGCATATCTTTCCTATCTCATCCCGTACCGTATCGGGGATCGATCTGTCCGCTATGAACGCACAGCCTATCTTATATCTTGCTATCGCCGCCGCCATATGCTCTGTGCCGCACACCACAGGCAGTCCGTTGAAGAGCCTCCTGCTCTCCGTACCCGACCTGTAGTCCAGCATGCAGACTATCCTTTCCCTTGCGGAAGCATCGCGCCTGATCCTGTCCTGGAGCACCGATGCGTTATCGTTCACGCCTATGATCATGGCGGGTATGGCATCTCTTTTCCTGTCCTGAAAGCCCTCGAAGAAGAGTATCCTCGGGATAAATCTGATGAGGCACACCAGCGCGAGCTGTATGACGGCTCCTATTACGTAGTATGTGGTGGGCATCCTTCTGACAAAGATGCGCGAGCCTGCCATCTGAATGACAAAGGTGCAGATATTTGCAAGTATGATCCTCTTTAGGTCGTTGACTCCGGCGACGCGCCAGATCATGTTGTACATCCTGAAGAGAGCGAAGACTATGAGGGCGCATATCGTATAGTACGGCGCGAAACTGAAGAATGCCGAGATATACGGCACTCCCAACTCACTAAACTTTCCGTTCAGATAGAACCTGACTACAAGAGCCAGAAAAAATGATGCATTTACTGCAAATATGTCATACAGGATCAGTACCGAAGTTACCGCCCGGTTTCGTATGGAATATGATCTGCTGAAAGTATTCATCTCTTATTACTTATGTTTCCTTTTTTCAAACGCAACCTTCATCCCATTATACTACCTGTGGGACAAATATGGAAATCCTCTGAGCCAGCTTCTAAAACTGAAAATATATGAAATTAGCCTCATTGTAATCGGCGCCCCACATTCCAAACAGAGATATGGCAAGGATCGAAAGGACTATGATCATCCATCTGAACCAATAGTCCTGCTCCAATATTTTTTCCCGTATCACTATACCCCTGCGTCTGCATATATCGGCTGTCACAAGCAGCATGATGCATATCACCACCACGGTAAAGTCCTTGCCGTCCAGTCCGCAGTCCAGCAGGCTGCCGTCGAATAATATCCAGGGATTGTATGTATTAAACAGGCTGCGGCCTACCAGTAATGCATCCTTTAATCTCCCAGCACGGAAGAATATCCATGAAAAATCTATGAGCATGAAGGTGCCGATGATCCTCATCAGCCTGTGACCCAGAGATGCCCTGTGCAGATGAAGTATAGCATTTATCTTCTCCCTCGCAGGCCCGGTCAGCTCTCCGATCACCTGATAAAGCCCATTCAAGCCGCCCCACACCACATAGGCCAGAGAGGCTCCGTGCCACAAGCCACTAAGCAGAAAGACGATCATTTCATTGATGTACTTTCTGGCTCTGCCTTTTTTTGCTGCCTCCCAGCGGTATGTACAGATAATCCCTAAACCATGACATCAACGATATATGCCAGTTTCTCCAGAAGTCTGCCACCGTTTCGGACAGATACGGCGCATTAAAGTTATCGACCAGATCTATCCCCAGAATGCATGCCGCTCCCCTTGCAATACAGGAATATCCGTTAAAGTCGCAATATATCTGTATTGCAAAAAGGATCGATGCTACAGCTATATACCAGCCTGAGAAGGTGACAGGGTCTCCATAGACGGAGTCTACAAACACGGCTATCCTGTCAGCCATCACTATCTTAAGGAAATATCCCCATATCATCATCAGGAGTCCCTGTCTGAACCTGTCATGATCAAATCTTCTGCATCCCTTTAACTGAGATAAAAGATGTCCGGATCTCTCTATGGGTCCGGCTACCAGCTGAGGGAAAAAGGAAACGAATAGTGCATATCTGAAAAAATTATACTCGGTCTGTGTATCACCTCTGTAGACATCTATCAGATACCCCAGAGTCTGGAATGTAAAGAACGATATCCCGACAGGCAGGATGATATCAAACTCAGGTATAGACAGCTGTATGCCTATCCTGTCCGTGACCTGCTGCAATATGTCTGCAGCAAAATTTATATATTTAAAGTAAAACAGGATGCCCAGGCTGATCACTGTGCCCAGGATCACGATCCCTTTTTTTCTCCCCCATTTTGCAATCAAAACTCCGCCAAGCCAAGTCACAAGAGTCGACAGTAAGATCAGTGCGGCATATTTGGCGTTCCATGACATATAAAAGTAATAACTGGTCGCAAGAAGCCACAAGCTCTGTATCCTCTTTGGAAGGCAGAAATACAGGATGACTACGACCGGAAAAAAGCAAAGAAAGTCTATCGAATTAAACAGCATCTGTATCCTCTCCGTTGATCTGTATCTTATCTATCCGCGCAAGCATGCGATCTATGCCGCAGTTCCTTTCTTTCATCTGTATGCTCCGGTCGTTACTATGCTGTCTTCCTCTATATCATCCTTAGTATCAAAAGTGAATCCCACTCTGTCGATGATATCTCCCGTTTCTCTGTCATATACGGATATGAGCAGATCCGGCTCTTGTCCGGTATCCGCCGCATCTTCACATACTCCTGCGGTATCCAGCAGCTTACTGTAAAGGGGATTGTCATATATCTTATCATTGTTTACCAATATGCGGGCATCATATCCCTCATCGGACAGCAGCATAAGATAGGATGCCATGGATTCCTCTTCCGATAAGCATTTTTTCTTGAATTCACTATACTCATCATACTCATCGTACCAATATGCATATGCTGCATTATCCCTCTGATCAGGTATGTGGTATTTTTCAGTCAGATACTGTCCCAGATACCGGGTTGCCTTTTCTGCCCCCTTCGGATTCAGATGCGAGTCATCATAGTAATCCGTATCGGGATCGACTATATCAAGCTTCATCATATCAAGATAGTCTATGCCGTTTTCCCCAGCTATCCGGCCGACTCTGTTGGCGCCCTCCGCTTCCTCCTCCGACGCATTGTATGGCAGATTAATGAGCAGGAGGTCTATCTGTCTTTTCTTACATTCCTGTATGATGCGCACCAGGTACTCTGTCCCCGGAGTGTCCCCCTGAAAGACAGTATCTGTATGGCAGTAGCCGCTCCCGGATTTTAGTCCTATCCTGTACTCTGCTCCTTTTTCGCATGAAGGCTTATATGTGAAATCCTCTTCCGTGATATCTTTCCATCGGTTATGGTAGATGGAATACTTCCATATGATCTCCATGCGAGTCAGATCGTCCTCAAACAGATCCCATACCGCATCCACCTTTGTGCGGCTTAAGGGAAATGCATCAAAGGACTGATGTATCGACTCATGATCTCCCGTAATGAGCTTTTCATCCTGTATTCCCCAGCAGTCCAGTACGATCAGTCTGGGTGTCGTGTACTGCAATGCCATCATCATTACCCAGTATGATGCCGGGATCCTATTGCCGTGCCCTCCCAGATTGTATGAGACTATCCCTTGATCATTCCATAACTGCATGGGATATATGCCGTTTATCACATGGCTGCTTCCTATGAAAAGCACATCGTAGTCTTCTTTGTGCTCAAAGAAAGGCTCGTTTTTCTCTAAGCCCTCTTTTCTTTCCACCACACCGGACACGGCCGATATGGTGCCGATGAGGAGAGCTGCGGCGACTATCATGCTGACAGATCTGAGGATCGTTTTTTTAGGTTTGCGCTGGTCAGTTTCCATATACTACGTAGTTTTCATCCTCATAGACGACGGACAACCCTGCAGGCTCCGAATGAGCTGCTATATACGACAGTCCGACATTTATCTTATCCTCAAAAAACTCACTCTCTTTATCTGATACATCAAACAGATAGAAATATCTCCCCTCGGGGCTGTGATCAAGGTGCTCTGTCTTCTGTAGTCTGCTGACCATGATATCCGGCGACTCGTCACTAAGCGTCCACATCTCGATCCTGCCGTCCGACAGCTCGGTCACTACATCGGATGTCCAGAAAAAAGACACTCCCTGTGTATAGCCCTGCTCTACGAGCAGATCCACCACCGGTCCCAGACCGGACTTGGCTCTTACTTTATGGACGGGATCATCCTGCTCATTGTGTACCGTTCCCATCGATGTCAGCAGCAGTACGCACATGATCCCGATCATGAGCGGAAACTTTGTCTCTTCCCCGACAGAGACCGCATTGCATACCATGATGACCACCAGAAAACAGCCAAACGGCAGCACCGGCTGAAAGTACTGTATAGCTCCGTGACCACTGATATAAGAGAATACAAAGCAGCAGAACAATATGCTGATCACCGCAAGAAGTGTGAGCATCTGATCTCCCTCTGAAAGAGATCTGAGTCTGCAGACCAGTACTATGGCGGATAAAGCCACGATCAGTCCGAACACGACCCCCAGCATAGAGGCTATTCCAACCGGAGACATGAGTGCCTTGCCCTCGGCAAATCCATAGCTCCATATGAACAGGCGGACGAATTCAAAGAAGCTTTTATAATCTATGACCGTGCTTTCGTACTGCTCAAACTGATATATGCCGCTAAGGATCAGTTTGTTGACCAGGTAACCCGCTACCGCACAGGCATCGGCTCCCCAGGAGAGAACCGCAAATCTGAACCTCCTGCTGTGTATCACCGTATCAAGGCTCTCACCTCTCTCACCGGTCTTTCTTAACTCAATGAGAAAGACGCAGAGTGCCGTGATGCAAAGCGGAGCGTGATATACCATCAACTGCTTGATCCCGTTAATGCCTGAAGCTGCTCCAAGGATCAGAAGCGCCGCGATACAGATCCGGCTGCGGAGCGTCTTCGGCTCCTTTGATGCCAGCAGGATAAATGCAGTCGAGAAAAGAGATATGAGTATATAAGGCGTATACTGTCCTCCGTAGATCGTCTGCCAGAAATACCACCCTCCTCCGGGGAAGATCACCATAGCTGCTGCCCATTTCCCCCAGTCGGGTCTGTCTATCGCATAAAAGATCAGACAGACAGCTGCCACCATGAGCGCCAATGCTATAGCCATGGCAATAGTCCTCGCTATATGCCAGTCGCCGGGAGACAACAAAAGTCCGAATCTGAACAGCCACTGCATCTCCAGAAATCTGAGACCTGTGGAGTATATCCATCCTGTGCTGAGTCCCGTTATCGAATGTTCCTTATTTAGCAGATCCGAAAGCACCATCTCCGCTGATATGTCAGAATCGAGCATGAGCCTGCCCCTGAAGATATGATACCATATGGCCCAGAGGTAGCCGCCGGCTATACATACCCATGGGACTGTTTTCTTTATTTTCTCGTACATTGTCATTTCCTCTGTTCCTTTGGATCACGCCAGGTATAAGTAAACCTACAATACCGCATGTCTTCCCCGCAGCTCCTTATCATAGCCCTACGAGCGTAAATGTCATGTCCTCATATACCGGAATATATTCCGAAAAAAACTCACTCATGTATTTGCTATACCACATCATTCCCTCCGGATGCCCCGGCAGCTCACTGTCCGGGATCAGCGCTCCGTCCTTTGCCGTAAGCCTCACTTCACTCCCGTCATTATACACAAATGTCAGCACATGTGTCTCGCCGGTATCTTCATACGGTACGTCAGGTCTGATATCCGTGCCGTATTTGTCGTTCAGATACATCAGCCTGTTGTACAGAAAAAACTTTAAGTATCTTACATCATTCTCATAGGTGCGATACTGTCCCACGGTATCATCTTCCCACCGGATCCTGTCCATGGCTGCCGAGCTGCGTATCTTCCTGTAGTATGCATCTATGGTCTTATTAAGCATCCTGTCATACACTCGCTCGTACCGCGCAAAAGTCTCTCTGAGATAACCGGCATATCCGTCATCCTCCATGAGTCTGTCATCCCAGTCCAGCGCCTCCTCGTCCTTCATGAGCGAGAGGTCGCCGGTGTAGTCTCTAAATCCCGGCACATCGCTGCTGGGCCCCACATATCCTCCCGAGCGGTCAAAATCCCATACGGGACCGGCATAGAGCATATCCCGTCCCGGTTTTTTGTAAAAGAAGTAACTCGTAAGCGCTGTATCCTGATTCATGAATATCTCATATACCAGATATCTCCTTGCAAAGGAATACCTGTCTATGCGCGATCCCGCCGGATCCGTGTCGATCTCATCCAGAAGCTGCGCCATGTACTCTACCTGCTCCCTGGATGCATTTGACGGAGTCTTGACAGTAAAGGTCTGTCCGCATGATATCCTGCATCCGGCTCTTCTTTCGTTATAATAGCTATGCTGATTGGCCTCTACCAGATATCCTCCCGATATGTCCGCGGGACTGTCATCATAGAGATATCCCTTGCCCTTTTCATCCTCATAGCTGCGGCTCTCATCGAAATGCTCGTTATTAAATCTCTGCAGCGCGCCAAGATCAGTATCCAGGCTTCCGTCATAGTCAGGCTCATGGCACAGCAGGAAGTTGCCCATATAGTCGCCATCCACGTACACATCTATCCAGTCCGACTCTATGACGTACTCCAGCCCGATATCGGAGGCAAAGTCATATGCCAGCTTATTCAGCATCTTCGTTCTGTCGATCTGATCCGAGAGCAAGGCCCACTTGTCATCAGCCTGCATACCGCACAGCGTATATCCGGCATCAAGCTTTATCTGATACGAGCGCTTCATATGATGCCAGGATGTATTTCCCCGTCCTCTGATGTATATGTCCGTCATAGGCAGGTCTTCCCTGCCTCCGGGTGAGGTGATCCTCATACGGGCTTTTCGATAGGTCTCCCTGTCTACGTCCCATATATCATATCCATCGGTGTGTATCTCCGCGGTATACAACCCCCCCGATCTGTAAAAAGCCACCCTGTAGGGTATGCCCTCCGTGTCGTCCGTACCTTCCTCCGATACCGTGACAAAGGTCTCCTCGTCATAGACCGGATGCACGAGCAGTCTGCCGTCCGCGTCGTAGAGCCTGTAGCCGGAGAGCGAATAGTCCAGTCCCTCTAACTCCACATACGAGGGGAGAAAAAAATACGTGCAGCCCTTCCCCTCAAAGGAGCTGATGTACGTATCTCCTATGAGCAGACGGCTGTGTCCGGGCTCTATCATGATATATCCCGTCTCCCTTGCTGCCTGCGCATGAGACAAGGTCGTACAGCATATCGCAAAAAGCGCAGCAAGAGATATCCCCCATAATACGCTCTTTTTTATCATAGCCATTCTCCACCCTCTAAAGCTCAGATGAAACAACATAGCACGTGGAATAGTATGCAACGTACAGCCTGTCTGCATACCGCAGAGAGGGATTTGCTCTCTGCACACTATTGATATAAGGATCGATATCCTCTCCGGCAGGTATATATATAAGAACCTCGTCTGCTTCAGCTATCCCCTCCACTCCGGTAAATTCCGGATCTGCATATACGTATATCCTGTCAAATTTCCTTAATTCAAAAACATTCTCCTCGGGAGATATGCCGGAATAGAATAAGCATATATCGTCCGAGTGAAGAGACGAGTATTCATCTATTATGCGTCTGTCAACATCGACCAGACCCGAGTGCAGGACAGACAGCTCGGGCAGGATAAAGAAAAGCACTATCAGCGCCATTCCCAGTCTTCCTGAGCGCAGCACGGCATTCATTACCTTTTCCAGAGCAAGTACCGTCAGCAATATCATAAAGGGAAATACAGGTGATACATACCTGTAGGCCACATACGGAGTGACCACAGAGACTGTAAGATAAAACATGATGGTCGAAAATATCACCATGCTCAGCTCCGGCTTAAGCTCCGGTCTGAGCTGCAATACATTCTTAAGATTCTTCCTGTTCTGTACTAAAAGATAGATCAGATAACATACCAGAACCAGTAATACCAGCCTTAGCTTTGAACCGAATACGGCCTCATTCACAAGATGGGTCATCTCTTTAAGCTTTTGCAGTATCGATCCTGCGGACAATTCCTGAGTGACAGCGTCATTCCCTGTCTCCTCCGAAAACAGCTGCCAAACCGTGACTCTCCAGGTAAATAGCACCATGCCTGCAGCCACGGCTGTAGCGGCAAGATAACCTATCAGACCTCTCCACATCTTACGATGAAGTATAAGCAGGCAATAAAAAAGGGCGATAAAAAATAATATGAAAATATAAAACCAGTGTGTCATCACACCAAGATAATCCATGGCGGCAAGGACAATGAAAGACGTGATGTGGGTCCCGTTCTTGTGAAGCATTTTGACATGCCAGAGTATGCACAGCACAGCAAGTGTCATCAATATGACATACATGCGGATATACACTGCCATCGTCTGTATCCCCAATGTAAGTCCCAATATCAGACACATGATCGCCGCAAAATACGGCCTGTCCGGAAAAAGCTCACGGATCAGAAGATAATAAAAGAACATCAGCAGGACAAAGAAAACCAGATTCAGTGATATACCTGCCCACTTGGAGAAGTCTCCCGAAAACAAAGAGCTGGACGCATGAAGAAGGAGCGCATACACAGGAGGATGCGAGTCCTGCTTCTGATTATAGATCACATTCTGCCAGTCAAATCCCTCTCCGTCATGTACATACAGGTAGTCATACAGCTCCTCCCCCTGATACCATGTGCCGGGTTTCAGATTGAAATACGCCCCTTTATGACTGTTTGACAGGGTGAAGGACAGTACTTCATCCTCGTAAAAATATTCCTTGTAATACCCATGGTATATCGCGACGCCAACGCACAGGACAATAGTCATAATGAGCAGCACTATGGTTCTGATTCTTACATTTTTTTCAGCCATTTTCAGTTTCCAAACCTAAATCCCGTTCATTTGCACAGACAACGTAGTGATTATATCATCCCAAAGAACCCTGTTCAAATCCAATGGGAGGATTTTGAAATAAGGGTTGCTTTCGAGTGCGGTGTCTCTTAAACTATACAAAGGGTTTCGCCTTGCCCTGACGGTTTTCAGAACTCCTTGCGAGCAATGGACAGCCTGAATACTAAAAGGCAGGAGCTTGCTTTCATGATCTCAAATTTATGCTTGTCATTGTATTACATTGTCATATATCCTATCGAGCTGATCCTTGAGGTGGTATTCGCTCTTTTATTTGACTGGAGACACAATCCCGGGCTTGCTATCATAGGTGTGAGTATCGCCGTAAACATTCTTTCGCTTCCCCTCTACAGACGTGCTGACCTTATATCCGGGCTGGAGAAAGAGAAGCAGAAAGCCATGGCTCCGTGGATAAGTCATATACGCCGTGTATTTAAGGGTGACGAACGTTTTATGATGCTTTCCGCCTACTACAGAAAGCAGGGATATAAGCCCTTTTATGCCTTGAGGAGCTCCATACCTCTCCTGATGCAGATCCCCTTCTTTATAGCTGCATATCACTTTCTTTCCAATTTAGGCAGGCTGCACGGGACACCATTTTTGCTGATAAAAGATCTTGGACAGCCGGATCAGCTTATTTTGATCCCCGGTATTTATTTAAATGTGTTCACCGGTCCGATATTACTGGGTGAGCTTACCGTAAATGTCCTTCCGATACTGATGACTCTGATAAATATCATTTCTTCTCTGATATATACAAAAGGCTCTCCCATAAAGGACAAGATAAATCTGTTCGTCATGGCACTCATTTTTCTTATCCTGCTGTATCAGAGCCCCAGCGGACTGGTTCTGTACTGGACTGTGAATAATGTTTTCTCACTTATAAGGAACATCATATCACTCTCATTAAGGCATGTTCACCTGATCCGCCATCGAGCTCCTGAAGACAGTCTGCCGGTAAATAACCACACGGGCTCCTACCTCGGTGGTACCATACTCCTTACTGTACTGACCGGTTTGCTCATACCGTCTTCCGTGATAGTTTCTTCTCCTGCGGAATTTATCACTTTGGCAGCCTACAGATCCCCTCTGCAGTATGTCTTCAGTACGTTTTGTGTTTCCGCCGGTTTTTTTCTATGCTGGCTGTCTGTTTTTTATTATCTGGCTTCTCCAAAAGCAAAGCATGTCATACGTATACTCCTTTGGATCGGATCGCTGATATCCCTGGTTGAGTTTATAGTCTTCGGAAAGAATACATCTATCCTTTCTTCCGAGCTCAGATACGAAAATGCTCCTGTTTACAGTCCGGTGCAATGCATGATGAATACGGCTGTCGTGCTTGCATTAGCCTGCATCGCATACCTTATTTGGAAAAAGTTCCCGCATCTGATCAATAAGGCTTATACCCTTCTTGTGATAAGCCTGTGCTGCCTGTTTACTGTCAATGTATTCAATACAGCAGTACAGCTTTCTCAAATGGACTACTTAAGACAGGAGCAGTCATATTCCGGCTTCCCTTTAAGCACAGGCGGAAAAAATGTGGTCGTTATCATGCTGGATCGGGCTCTTGGCGCATATCTTCCCTATGCCTTTACTGAACGGCCTGAGCTGGCAGGACAATTCTCAGGCTTTAAGTATTATCCGAACACTCTGTCCTTTGGTGACAGTACGCTAACCGGATCCGGTGCTTTGTTTGGGGGATATGAGTACACCCCGTTTGAGATTGATAAACGAGCTGACGAAACCCGCCTGGATAAACAAAATGAAGCTCTTCGTGTAATGCCTGTCCTGTTTTCCTCACATGGCTACAAGACCACTGTCTATGATCCTCCCCTTGCAAACATGGAGGAGATCAGTGATACATCCATTTACGACCAATGGCCGGATATTAATGCATACAGCCTGAAGCAGCGGTTTGTCGAGCCTCAGAGCTATGCTTTTTTAGAGAGCTACAGAAGACGCGCCTTCTTTATGTACAGCATATATAAAACGCTGCCTTTGTTTACACGTCACGGCTTCTACCATGATGGAGACTATCTGTATCCGGATGATTTTCAATATGTTGATCCGCAGTTTGCCGAAAACTATTCTGTCCTTGAAAGCTTTATCGCTCTCACCGAGATCGAAGACTCGAAAGACAACACGTTTATGATGATAGATAATGAGACACCACACTCTCCCTGTGATCTGCAGCTCCCGGACTATACCCCTTCAACGCATGTCAATAATGAGGGACTCGAATCAGGGTACAGGCTGGATATGAGCGGAAGCGTATTGGATCTTCATGCGCGCGAATCTGATCCGTATGACTACTATGCTTATATGGCTACACTCATCAAGCTCGGCGAGTGGCTTGACTATCTGAGAGACAATGCCGTATACGACAATACGCGCATCATTATTGTTGCCGATCATGGCAATTACAGGGATCAGATCGACACCCTCCTCCTGGATGACGGGACAGATGTTGCGCAGCTCAATCCCCTGCTGATGTTTAAGGACTTTGACAGTGATACCTTTTCTGCATCCTTCGATCTGATGTCAAATGGAGATACCCCCGCTCTGGCTGTTAAAGACCTCATAGAGGATCCCGTGAACCCCTTCACCGGACAGGCGATAGTCTTTGATGACAAGAAAAAAGAGCTTATTACGCAGCTTGTCCCGGAGGAAAACTACGACGCCTTCCGGTTTAATTGCACGAAGGGTCCCTGCTATTTGGTAAGAGACAATATCTTTGATAATACTAACTGGACCGAGATCAGGTAAGTACGATGTAGGTTCGGACTTTTGACCCTGAAATCATATCTTGAAGAATTCCAGCTCATCTTCAAGCTTCTTTGCTACCTCATTCAGATTGGATGCCGAATCCGCAAGGGCTGCTGCAGTAGTATCCAATCCCTCTACCGAAACCCCTGTCACCTGTGTGGAGGCAGCATTTTCCTCGGAAATAGCCGAAAGATTGACCATGGCATCAACGATCACTCCCTTGGAAGCATCACACTCCTGAGTCAGCTCGGAGATGTTCTGAATACCTCCCACAGTATCCTCAACCTCCCTTATCAGTGAATTGATCGTATCGACTGTATCTGCCAGTACACCGTTTACATTTTCACTGACGGAGGATACCTCATTGGTCTTGGCGATGGCTCTCTCTGATACTTTAAGCAGATTCATCATCTCCTCACGGATCTTATCCGCCGTATCCGACGAGTCGCTTGCAAGCTTCCCGATCTCCTCGGCAACCACGGCAAAGCCTCTGCCGCTGTCTCCCGCTCTCGCCGCCTCTATGGATGCATTCAGGGCGAGAAGATTGGTCTGGGATGCGATGCTGGTTATCATATCAACCATTTCATTCACACCCTTCACGGCGCCGCTGGTGGCGTTCATGGCATCCTTTATCTCACTCATGGAGCCGCTCATGGACTGCATATTAACAGCCAGCTTCTGCAGAGCTTCGACTGATGTCTTGCTCGCTTCGTTTATACTGCCGGCTGTGCCCGCCAGACCCTCGGCATTTTGCGCAACGTTGCGTATGGCTCCGGAAAGGTTGTTGAGGTTCTCGGACGCTTTCTGGATGGTATCCGCCTGTCCTGTCGCGCCCTTTGCCACCTCCTGGACCGCTGTGGAGACGCTTTCGGTCGTCATCCTGATCTGCTCCGAGGTATTGGACAGCTCTCTTGCCTGACTGCCTACAAATTCAGAGGATTCCTTTATATCCGTGATCACTTCGGTAAGATGATCGATAACACCATTGGTATTATTTACTATCTCTCCGAACTCATCCTTCCTGGACGAGAACTTATCTATCTTTCTGAACTCACCGTTACGAAGACCGGTAAAGGTTTCGTTGATGGCATAGATAGGCTCTGTAAAGGAATTGGCCAGCAGATAAACGACAAAACCCGCTATCAGCAGCAGTACCGCCCCGACGATGATCACGATGACTGCGGCATTGCGGGCAGACTGCATTGATACCGACACATCCCTGTATATCACAGTGATCCAGCCGGTAGTGGGCTCCTTGAAATAGGATACTCTCCAGTCAGTACCTTCGGATGTGACATTATAATCACCTGAAGCGGTCTCCACGTTACGCGTATCAGTAAACCAGGGCTCCGAGGCCATATTGACCTCCTGACTGTTCAGATCAAGCCCGCTGTGTGCCACCAGATCACCGTTCCTGTCAGCAATAAGTACCTGCTCGTTTTCCTCGATCACGCCGGATCTTACCAGCTCGTCAAAAAGACTGAGATTGTAGTTGCGCTGGACAAGTCCCAGGAAGCCTCCTTCCTCGTCATGCACCGGAAAGGCAAAGGTACAATACCGCTCGCCGGTGGAAGATATCTGTACATTGGAAGCATAGAAATCATCTGTATCCTTGACAGCATTAAAGAATTCCGTACCGGACACATCCTCACACTCACCTTCCTCCCTGAGGAGCTGCATGCCGTCGCTTTTGACCACCATCAGCATATTGCCATCGTCCATGGTATGGTCAACGGCTGTGAGCCACGTCTGGACCGTGCTCCTGTCAAGCCTTCCCAGCAGTACCCTTCTTGTGGAATCCGAATTGGCCACGGTCTGCAGTACACCGTAATTCAGGCTTGCCACCTTTACGAACTCCTGCTCGACATTCTGCACCTGCGCAGCGTTGAGCTGATCCATGGTCTGCCCGGCTTCATTCATCTGTATGACGTAATTGATGCAGATGGCTATGATCAAGGGCATAGCCATCACAAGCAATACCACCAGTGTAAGTCTGGTCTTGACGCTGTTCATGATCCTTCTCCTGTTTCCCTGTTTGACTTTTTGCATATCCGTACCTCCCGTCATTCTTTGAAATCCACCGTCTCCGGTGTACATGCCTGCAGCTCCTCTTTAGGTATCGTCATGAAGATAGACGCTATATCCAGATCAAGCTGTGTCCCTGACACATTCCCTGTACCACCTTATCACCTCTCTGATACCCTCTTCAAAGGAATACCCGGGTATAAACCCTGTATCCGCTGTAAGATCAGAGATGTCTGCCTCAAGGTGCATGACCTGATTGGGATAATAAGGGATCGCACCCATTTCAGGCTCGACAGCTATACCCGTGATATCCTTTACGGCGTCTCTTATTGCGTAAATATAATCCCTTAAAAGCCGTGTCCTGCCGGTACCGAAGCAATAGACCGCACCGTCCTTACCGCTCTGCGCAACAAGGCGGAATGCACGAGCCGCATCCTTACTGTATATATAGTCCCAGACCTGATCTCCCTTGGTACATTTGGGAGCCTCTCCCCTGCACATCTTGATGATATTGCTCATGACCATGGTGTATTCACCGTCATAGGGTCCGTACAGACTCACGATACGGCACCATATGTGTCTCATGCCAAGTTTTTCACATTCTATGCGGCTCATCCGTCCGGCGGCAAGCTTCGCTATCCCGTAGCCGTTGTCGGGGTCGCACGGCATATCAGGATGCAGCACTCCATCCACATGTCCGAATTCGCTCTGGCTGCCCGCACCGATGAATACGCTGCAGCCGAGCTTCTTAGCTGCATGTACGGCATCTATCGTGTATATGATATTCCTGGTCTGAAGCGCAAGATCCTGTCTGGTATCGCCGTAGGTGCCGTCCCAAGCGAAATGATAAAACGCATCATATGCAGGGTCAGTACCGCCGCCGGCATTTCCGGGCTTTATCCCGAGTATGTCAGGCAGGGACCATACCTCATCCAGATCGCATTCGACTACTCTGACACGCGGATCCTTCGGTATGGAGCCTATGCGCTTCGAGCCCCTGCGGCATACCGCTGTGACCTCAATGTCATTTGCAATAAGCTCCTGTATGAGTGCTACGCCTACCGCTCCGGTAGGTCCCGTGATGACAGCTTTTCTTATCTTCAAGGACATGGCTCCTCCCACATGGGTATGAGCATTATCTTTTCAAGCTCCTCCCTCGGCAGGAAGGGAGCAAGATCCTCCAAAGGGGGCGATACGAGAGTGCCGTCCGCGAGACGCCTGGTGGCACTCTTTGGCTCAAACCTCTGATCCGTATCGACAAAGACCTCGCACATCGCAAAGCTGTCCTCTGCAAGCACTTTTTCTATGGTATCGCCCATGATGTCCTCATTGCTTGCCATGCGGTAATAGGGTATGCCGTAGGCCCCGGCGATCTTTTCCATGTCAGGGAAGCTAAGGTCTCCGCTCTCGGGACCTATGCCGACCTTAGTATACTCAGGGAAGAGATTGCCCTCGGTCTGTCGCATGGAGTGATATCCCTGATTATTTACCACGAATATCTTGATGGGGAGCCTGTGAAATACTATGGTCTGAAGCTCCTGCAGATTCATCTGTATACTGCCGTCTCCGGTGAGGCATATAGTCTGCTTTTTCCCCGAGGCAAAGCAGCTGCCCATGGCTGCCGGAAGATCATAGCCCATGCTCGCGGCACCACTGTTGCTGATGAGCCTCGTATGCTCCTTTATGTGTATAGCGTGGAGACAGGCCTCCACTGTCCCGTTGCCAAGTACTATTGTCTGATCCTCCGGTACTCTGCGGCTGATCTCGTTGAGGAAGCAGTACGCATTTGCATCGGCAGGAGCATCTTCATAGTGCTTCTTCGTGACTACAGGATAGTCTCGCCTCCACCCCTGACAGATGCCAAGCCATTCCTTATGAGCCGGTGCAGGCGACCATGCCCCTCCGCTTACGGCAGCATCGAGCTTTTCGAGAAAGTCCCTGCAGTCAGCCTGTATCCCCATCTCTACATGGATGCTTGGCTTTACAAGCTCATATTTATCTATATCCACCATTATAACATAAGCTTCCCTCGCCCAGCTTCTCACGTCGTAGCCTACCTGCACCGTCGCCTGGTGAGCAAGCGTGATCGACGGTGTCTTGAAATAGCTGCCACCTGTGACGACATACGCCTTCTCGCCCCATGCGCCTGCGCCTTTGGACGCATCCTTCACGCCGCGCGTGGCCACGCCGCCGGCCG
>CAJOME010000015.1 GCA_905235585.1 uncultured Lachnospiraceae bacterium
GCCTTGATTATCGCTTCCCGTTCCTTTTTCTCATTTATCTTCAAGGCATCAAGGGCTTGTTCCACGGTTAGAGTCATGGTTTCCATGAGATTTTTAACATCTAATAGCTTGGTTTTCCTCTCACCAAATATTTCTCCTTGTTGTATGCCTTGTTGTATTCCAGCTTCAACTCCTTCATCGTAGCCGTCTTCATATCCATCTTCATGCAATGCCCATTCATGTGCTGCCTGATCGTATTCAAATATGCTCGCCATGATCACTTCCTCCCTCCGTTCCGTCAAAAGCTTTGCCAATACTGAAAAATGATATCAGTAGTGACACCTCTTTGTCTCTCACTCCTTATCGATATTTCAAATTCATTTTCGTAGATTATTAAGTTTCTGGCTTGGATTAACCCTTTTAAACTTGGATGCCATCTCTTCTGTTATTTCAGGAGAATCATCATCAAACACAATATCCCAGTGTTCCAAAGCCTCTAATTCTTTCACTTCATTTTCCGTCAAAGGGCTCCCCTTTACTAAACTTTCAGATATTATCATAGTATATTCGCTCCTCTCTCCTTGTTGCTTTACGAGCAGATATTAGTCTTATTAAGTTCTTTCGTTCTGTATATACAACCACAATAACTCCTTTTACATAGCCTATGGTTATATATCTGTCTTCATAAAAACTATGTTTATCATCATACATTTCTATACGATTGACATCTTCAAATACCCTCTTTGCTACCGAAAAATGTAAACATCCGTCCTTCTTCCGCTCCTGCTTTTCAATTGTTGATTGATCTGCATGAGCGCTGATATTTCAGAACCGGATGAATATCCGTTATGTTCATGCTTGTTGATCTGATTTTGATTTTACTACCGTTCTGTAGCTCGCACAAGAATTATATTTTGGTGAAGAAAATTTTAAGAATATATTCTCTTTTTTTATCTGGATTTTCTTTATTTTTCTGTGATTGATATCCAAAAAATGAATATATATTTCAATTAAGGAATTTTAAGACTTAAATGTTATTATTTAAATATGAATTAAAGATTTTTTCGGATTTGTTGCTTAAATGTAACATTGTTATAATATCATTTCTTGAAAAATTCATTATTAAGTCTTAAAATATTCTAAAAATATCCATAATTTTCAAGAAAGAAGATGTTATGCCTACTATCAAAAATGCAAGAGATTTTGAAAAGGAGCTGACCAGAATATACGACAGATTCAACCGTCATTTCTGGAATAATGAGCTGCCCGAATTGATCATCACATTCCATGCGACCAAAAGTGCTCACGGACATATGGCAGACGCTCCCACTTGGACTGCAGGAAATAATAAGCAGAAATACGAATTAAATATCAGTGCATACATCATAGACCGAAGTCCAAATGAAATATGTGCCGCAATACTGCACGAGCAGTGCCATCTTTATGACCTTATACACGGTATAAAGGATACATCAAATAAAGGGCGTTATCATAATAAGAGATTCAAAAAGACTGCCGAGGATCACGGACTCGATGTCACTATCGAAGAATCCGCAGGATGGTGCCATACTGAATTGGATAAAGAAGCGAAAGCGTATGTAAAAAGATTAAAGATCAAGCGTTTCGAATATCACAGGGATACCCGACCATCTGCAAACAGCGGCTTAAAACGATATCGCTGTATGGGATGCGGGAAAACTACTGTCTATGCCAGCTCAACGGTGTTTGTCATCTGCGGTCATTGCGGCTCCTTCCTTGTATTCGATCCCAGGAAGAAGAAAGAAATCGCGCCACGATGAGATATTCCGGCAGCATTTTAAGAATTAAACATTAAAATGCAATTACATGATCCAATTTACTCTGCAAAAAAATTTGCCGCAAACTAATTTGCCACAATCTAATTTGCCGCTATCTTCTTTGCGACAACGACGAATCTGCCGTTCTCTTCTTCATAGTCGCAGGTAGATAAAGTGATAAGCCGGTCTCCCCATACTGCATCCACTCCGGTATCATACATGGAAAGCGATTTCATGTTTTTCACACCGTTCTTAAACTCTTTTTCAGTCTGAGGATCAATAAAATCATAGTATCTGAAGCCGATATCGGCATCCGTATACACCTTTGATTCAAAAGCAGCCATCACAGCCCATGTACCCGTCTCATACAGTGAATTGAACACGATATAGGGATGCGCCTTATAAAAGCTCTCCGACTTGTAATTATCGAGATCTCCGAACATTGCTCCGCTCCTCATATGATGTCCGTATATTATGAGATTGGCTGTCGGTTTGATCACATCACATCTGTCATCAAGAAACAACGATCCGTTTTTATCCTCCTGCTGATCGAAATTGTGATCAAGATAATAATTGCTGTCTCCGTTTATCGACTGCATCACGGGATAATTCACCTTTGTCCCGTCTATAGCTATCCAGCCTATGATATTCTGATTCTTATCAAGCAGATGCTCAAAATCAGGCAGAACAAAAAGTGCCCGCTGTCCCTCCTCGCTCTCGTCTCCCTCGGCAGTCTCAGCAGTGTCGGTAGCCGGAGTACCTCCTGTAGTCCCACCCGGCACTGCTCCTGTAGTACCCATACGTAAAGAAAGGGCGGAAACATCGCTTTCCGTCCTTTTCATATCATAATAATACCAGCCTACATAGCCAAAGCAGGCTATCGCTATGATCAAAAATATAATGCGTGTTATATTCCGCTTCATGACTCAGCCGCAGCCGGCTGCTGTATCTTAAGCTCTGAAACCATATTGCTTATCTCAAGCATAAGCTTCTGGAAATTGCCCACGAGCTCTACATTCCTGCTGCTTCTTTCGGATACCTCATTGGTAGACGCCTTTATCTGCTCGGATGAAGCTGACAGAGAATTAACGCTGTCCACTATCTCGTTGTTTGCTCCTGTAAGCTTACCAGCCAGACCGTTTATCTCCTCTGCCTCACCGTTAAGCCTGTCTGCTCCGTCGCATATGGAGCTGAAATGCTCACTTGCCTGCTCTACAGCCTCTTTTTCTTTGGCTGAAAGCTCCACACTCTTGTCGGCCTTTTCCGCCACGACCTCTGCCTCACCGCACAGCACCTCGATTATCGAAGTGATCTTCTCTGTAGCTTCCTTTGTCTGCTCTGCCAGTCCCCTTATCTGATCAGCCACTATCGCAAAGCCTCTTCCTGCCTCTCCTGCCCTTGCTGCCTCTATGGAAGCATTTAGCGCGAGCAGATTGGTCTGAGCCGATACCGCCAGTATCATGTCATTGATGGTACTGACCTCTTCAGACTTATCCTTAAGACTTTTTGCAGACTGCTTCATCTGTGTGCCGTACTCGATCGCATCATCTACATGTCCGCTGAGCTCCTTCATCGCCTGTGTGCCGCTCTCGGCAGTACTTCTGGTATCCGCGGAGCACTCAAGGACTGACTTTGATCTGTCATTTACCGCAGATACTATAGTCTGTATATCCTGGGTCTGGGAGGTCTGTGATGTGATCGCGCTTGAATTGGAAACTACTCCTTCAGAGATACCGGAAAGAGAATCACTCATGCTCTCAGCCTCCTGAAGTATCTCCGCAAGAGACTCCTCTGCCTTTACCACATCCTCATTAACACCCTTTGCAACCTGGGCTATACGTACGACATTGATCTTATTTAGCTCATTCTCCGCACTCACCTGTCCGAGTGTGGTCTCGAGCTCATCTATGTAGACCCTGTTCCCGATAAGAATGAATCCACCGATGACGGCCGCTACAGCTGCAAGCCCTATCGTAAGTGCCTGTATGTTTATACCTGCGGCACACAATATTATGATGGCTGCGGCAGCTGCTGTCTGCGCAATGCACAGCGGCAAAGCCGCCTTTCTTATATTTATCTTCTTGAAAACCTTTATTATCCTATCAGGGAATTTCATAACTACCTCCAAGCGTCTCTCACAACATGTAGTAGTTATTATATCACTTTTTACAGATTTGTCTACAAAATATGGTGTGCAGATATTTTATTTTTTGTTTTTGTATGACGCTTTATGAATGATCTCCTCGTAGTTGTCGGATATATGCGGTCTGGTACAGTTTATGCAGGATTTGACTCCGTTCTTTATGATATAGTCTCCTCCGCATTCTTCCCCAAGATGATACAGGGGACAATAGCAGAAAAGACAGTTAAACTCTGACTCATCTATACCCTTATGGCATGGGAAATACCTGCATCCGGTATTCCTGAAGAATCTTTCGGAATTTTCCACGTTTTACCCTGCTTTCACATTCAGCTTCTTTTCTATATGCTTCATACAGATCAGACTCATGGGTAATATGTAGAGTATCCCCGATACCCATGCCGCCTGATCCGACCATGTGATGGCATCAAATCTGTACATTGGTACAAAGACAAGCGCCATCACTATACGCGCTATCATTTCCATCATTCCGGAAAAAATAGTCCTGACCGCAAAGCCGAGTCCCTGTGTCACCATCCTTGACACGTTCAGTATCCCGAGAGCCCAGTAAAAAAGTCCGAGTCTCGCAAGATAAAGTCCCGCAGCATCCAGTACATCAGCCTCTGATGCCTTTACAAAAAGCATGGACATATCTCTTCCGAAGATGAAAAGCACTATGCCGATCAGTATGCCATAGCCTACTCCGAGGGCTATCCCCTCCCAGAAGCCTGTCCGGATACGCTTCATATTGCCTGCTCCGTAGTTTTGTCCGGCAAAGGTAGCCACTGCATTTGCCAGTGCGTCAAAAGGACACATGGTAAGCTGCTTGATCTTCATGCCTGCCGTAAATCCGGAGACATATACCGCTCCGAGACTGTTATTTGCCGCCTGCATCACCATCGAACCTATTGCAGTGATCGAAAACTGCAGTCCCATGGGTACTCCCATGCTGATAAGTCTCATGAAATGCTGCCTGCTCAATACCCGGTTTTCCTTTTTGATCCACAATATCTCAAATCTTTTTACAATAAGTGCGGCACAGAGCAGTCCTGATATTGCCTGCGCGGTGACAGTCGCTACCGATGCCCCCATGACACCCATTCCGAATACCACTATGAAAAGTATGTCCATAGCTATGTTCAGAAAGGTCGATATCACGAGAAAAATAAACGGTGTACGGGAGTCTCCGACTGCCCTCAATATTGAAGAAAGTATGTTGTAGAGCATTGTGAAGGGTATACCCAGAAACAGCACAAAAAGATAATCATAGGCTTCTTTGTAAATATTGTCCGGTGTGTTGAGCAGATGAAGTATCTGCGGAGTGAGCACGGCGGTAACCGTCGTAACTATAACAGACAGCAGCAGTATGAGGACAAGCGCATGATACACATATCTCCTCATGTCGTCGTAATCCCTTGCCCCGAATCTCTGAGCTACAGGTATGCCAAAGCCCGAGCATACTCCGAGACAAAAGCCTATCACCAGAAACTGCACCGAGCTTGATGCGCCTACACCGGCCAGCGCGTTTGTCCCAAGCACACGTCCCACTATCGCGGCATCCACCATGTTGTACATCTGCTGGAACAGATTGCCGAGTAATAAAGGCACAGCGAAAGAGACCATGAGTCTCAGCGGAGAACCCACGGTCATGTCTTTTACTGTATTCTTTTCTTTTGATATACGGTTCATTTAACTACTATATTGATGATCTTACCCGGAACGTATATTTCCTTTACAATGCTTTTTCCCTCGATCTTATCGGCCACAGCCTCTCTGGCTGCCGCAAGTGCTTCCTCCTTTGAAGCATCTACTGCGATATTTACGGTACCTCTTACTTTACCGTTCACCTGTACGCCGATCTCCCGTGTATCTTCCTTCATGGCTTCCTTATCAGCCACAGGCCAGCCCTCGGCAAATACTGAGGTGTCATGTCCGAGCTCTTCCCACAGCTCCTCGGATATATGAGGCGCGAACGGAGCCAGCAGGGTCACGTAGGTTTCGAGAGTTTTCCTGTCTACTCCGCCCTGCACCCTTGCAAGCTTATTGTTAAACTCCATAAAGCCCGAGATAACAGTATTCAAAGAGAAAGCTTCAAGCCTTTGGCTTATCGTATCTATCAGCTGATGTCTGATCTTTATAAGCTCCGGGGTCTCGGGAGCGTTCGCCTCCTTATTCTCCTGTACCATATTCCAGAATCTCGCAAGGAATCTGTATACTCCGTCGATCCCCCTGTCATCCCATTCCGAATCAAGCTCGGGCGGTCCGACGAATAGCTCATAGAGCCTTAGCGAATCACAGCCGTAATCTCTCACAAGATCATCCGGTGAGACTACGTTTCCCTTGGATTTACTCATCTTGATGCCGTTCTTTCCTGTGATCATACCCTGATTAAAGAGCTTTTGGAACGGCTCATCAAAGCCTATGACACCGATATCATACAGGAACTTGGTCCAGAATCTCGAATACAGGAGATGAAGCACAGCATGCTCTACTCCGCCTATATACATATCTACAGGGAGATACTTGTCCGCCTTTTCCTTAGATACAAGCTGCTTATCATTGTTTACATCCACATAACGCAGGAAGTACCATGATGAACCGGCCCACTGCGGCATAGTATTTGTCTCACGCTTGGCGTCCTCTCCGCACTTAGGGCATTTGCAGTTGACCCATGAGTCTATCGCCGCAAGCGGTGACTCTCCGGTACCCGTAGGCTCATAATGCTCTACCTCCGGAAGTGTGAGCGGCAGCTCCTCTTCGGGTACGAGCACGTCTCCGCACTTCGGGCAGTGTATGATGGGTATCGGCTCTCCCCAGTATCTCTGTCTGGAGAATACCCAGTCTCTTATCTTAAAGTTTTTCTTGGCTCGTCCGATGCCCTTCTTTTCGATGATATGAGGGGCCTCCTTCTTAAGCACTGCGGACTCCATGCCGTTCCATTCTCCGGAGTTGATCATGGTGCCTGCGGCCTCGGTATATGCCTCTGTCATATTCTCTATCTCTTTGCCGTCCTTTGCGATGACCTGTATGATCGGTATGTTAAACTTCGTGGCAAACTCGAAGTCCCTGTCATCATGCGCCGGCACACACATTATGGCTCCCGTACCGTAGTCGGCAAGTACATAATCGGAAAGCCATATCGGTATCTTCGCACCGTTCAGAGGATTGGTCGCATAGGTTCCCGTAAATACACCTGTCTTCTCTTTATTCTGCAGACGATCCACATTGCTCTTATTGGCGGCATAGTCGATATAGTCCTCTACGGCCTTTCTTGTCTCATCGGTCGAAAGAGCAGCCGCCATCTCATGCTCCGGTGCCAGCACCATGAAGGTGGCACCATAAAGAGTGTCAGGTCTTGTAGTATATACCGTGATACTCTTGCCCTTGCAGCTCCCCTCATCGATTGGGAAATCAACCTCTGCGCCGTAGGATCTGCCTATCCACTCTGTCTGCATCTTCTTAACCTTTTCAGGCCAGTCGAGCTTGTCTAGATCATCAAGCAGTCTGTCGGCATAGGCCGTGATCTTAAGCATCCATTGCTTCAGATCCTTTTTGGTGACGGGAGATCCGCAGCGCTCACACTTGCCGTCCACGACCTCCTCATTCGCGAGTCCGGTCTTGCATGAGGGACACCAGTTGATAGGCATCTCCTTCTGATAAGCAAGCCCTTTTTCATAGAGCTTCTCAAATATCCACTGGGTCCATTTGAAAAACCTGGGATCCGTGGTGTTGAGCTCCATATCCCAGTCATATACAGCCGATATCTGTTTTATCTGATTTTTGATATTTGCGACATTCTCGGCTGTGGATAATGCAGGCTGTTTGCCTGTCTTTATGGCATAGTTCTCGGCAGGCAGACCGAAAGCATCCCATCCCATGGGATGTATGACGTAATGACCGTTCATGATCTTATAACGGCTCCATACATCGGATATCACATAGCCTCTCCAGTGTCCTACATGCAGTCCGTTGCCCGACGGGTAAGGAAACATGTCAAGACAGTAGTATTTCGGCTTTTTGCCGTCATTTACATTTATGGGCTTCTCTTCCCATCTTTTAGTCCATTTCTCTTCTATTTCATTATGGTTATACGGTATACTCATATTTCTGCCTTCCTGAAGAAATTAGTGTTTTTTATTATGTGACTTATCCTATAAATATGTCAATATCTATATGTTTTCAGTCCTGCGAAAGATTGCGCACCGCCTCTATCGCCTCTTCCGTACTCGTGACATAGTGCATCGTACTCGATATTGATGAATGCCCCATGAGCTTCTGCACCTTTTCCACATCACCCGTCTTCATGAGCATGTTTTCCGCAAAGGTCGTTCTAAGCTTATGTGGCGTGATACGGTCTGCCTTGTCGGGCACACTGGAAAGCATATATTTCTTGACAAGCTTCTGTATCGCCCGCACGCTGATGCGCTGTCCGGATCTGTTTAAGAAGACTGCCTCTTCTTTTTCGGCGGGTGCGTATTCGGGTCTGGCATTCTCGATATAATCAGAAAGTATCTCCTCCGCCCTGTCGCTCATATATACAGTATCAAAGTTTCCGCCCTTCCTGAATACCCTTATGCCATGCTTGTTAAAATTGATTCATTTAGGTTCATCCCTACCAGCTCCGATACACGGATACCGGTATCGAGAAATATGGTGCATATGGCCGTATCTCTCTTTGATGTCTTGACATCATGAAACTTTTGCTGGCGTTCGGTAAGCTTCTCCCCTGTCTCTATAGTCTCAAGCAGATCCTGCTTTTCGTCACGTTCAAGATACACTATCTCCTTCTTCTTTACTCTGCCGCGGCGGATCAGCTCAACGGGATTTGATTTTATATACCTGTGAGCAGCGAGATAATTAAATAGCCTGTTGAGAGATACCATATAATGCATTATCGTTGTCTCAGAGCATACTGATTCACCTGCATTGCTGTTTCTCTTCTTTGGCATCCTGAGATCATGCAGAAACTCTGCGATATCGGCATCGGTAAGCATGGCGATATCATCCGTGGTGATGGTACGGACATCCTTTGATCCGAAATACGGGTTGCTCTCCCTTAAAAAATCAAAGAAAGTCTTGAGCTGGGATGCGTAGGAATATAATGTCATCCCTGCCAGATGGTTCTCCTCCTGCATGAAGAACTGCCGTACAAACGGCGGCAGTTCCTTTGCTATGGCATCAGCCTTAAGTCGGGCTTCGTTTTCCTTTTGATCCTTGTATTTCATGATAAGAGTCTTCAGAGCCCTCTTTGCTTCTCCACATCATTCACATACTGTATGATGAGCTCTGCGGTCCCGTCGAGACCGAGTACAGAGGAGTTGATCGAAAGGTCGTATGTATTCACATGTCCCCATTTTTTTGAAGAATAATAGTCATAATAGCTTCTGCGCTGTTTATCCTTCTTTACACACATTTCTCTTGCCTCCTGCTCGCTAAGGCCGAATCTCTCCATGATACGCTTTGTCTTAGTCTCCTCATCAGCCGAGATAAAAAGCTTAATAAGATTGTCCCTGCCGGTAAGGGCATAGTCTGCGCAACGACCGACTATGATACAGGGCTCCTCATCCGCGAGCTTCTTGATCGTATCAAACTGAGCGAGAAAAACCTTATGTGATATCGGCATATCGACATATGCCGATGAATTATATCCAAAAGAATATGTGTCCATTACGAGATTATACAGGAATGAATTGGTCGGCACCTCGTCATGGTGCTCAAACACCTCTTCGCAGAGTCCGGAATCCTTGGCAGCTCTGGCAAGCAGCTCCTTGTCATAGCATTTTATTCCAAATTCGGCGGCTACCTTCTGCCCTATCTCTCTGCCGCCCGAACCAAACTGTCTTCCTATTGTTATGACTGATTTCATGATAGCTTCCTCCCTTCATACAGCTGTGATTCTATCACATGGTTTGCAGCTTTTTCAAAATAGTATCAAAATAACCCGGTATCGGTGCCGTCACCTGTACGGCACCCTTGCCGTCCGGTCTCTCAAGCCCGATAAAATACGCATGAAGTGTCTGCCCCTCGGTATGAAAAGGTGCTTTCCTCGGACCGTATACCGCATCCCCGAGTATGGGATGGCCGATATGATTCATATGCACCCGTATCTGATGCGTTCTGCCGGTCTCAAGCCTGCACTCGATATATGTATATCCCCTAAAGGACTCCAGCACCTCATAATGAGTTACCGCTCTTTTGCCTGAAGGATCGGGAGCCATCCTTTTCCTGTCATGCCTGTCTCTTGCGATCGGTATATCTACGGTTCCTTTTGTCTCCGAAAAGCTGCCATGCACTATTGCCCTATACCTGCGGTCTATGGAATGCTCCTTAAGCTGTGCGGCTATAAAACGGTGAGCATTATCATTCTTGCAGACTATGACAGACCCTGTGGTATCCTTGTCTATCCTGTGTACAATACCCGGACGAAGCACCCCGTTTATCCCGGAAAGATCTCTGCAATGGTACATCAGAGCATTCACAAGTGTACCTGTGTAGTGTCCTGCCGCAGGATGTACCACCATCCCTTTGGGCTTGTTGACTATGAGCATATCTTCATCTTCGTACAGGATATCAAGCGGGATATCCTCCGGCAATATATCGGGTACTTCGGATTCTGGAAGCAATAACCCTATGCTGTCCCCGTATTTAAGTCTGTATGAGGCCTTGACCTGCTCGCCGTTCACCCGGACATCGCCCGACTTTATCACTACCGCAATACGCGATCTTGATATTTCTTCATAAAATTCAGAGATCCCCTTATCAAGCCTCATGCCGGCGATTTCCTCCGGCACGCTGAAGCTCAGATCCCTATAATCCATCCGGATCTTCCTCTTCCTTTGAAGACTCGGGCACCTCTACCATTGATGAATGTATCTTTACCTTATTTGCTTTCTTCATATCCAGATCTTCATCTTTATATATAAATATGAACAGCACTACAAGAAACGCTGTGGAAACAGTGACATATATATCCGCGACATTGAAAATCGGAAAATCGATATAGACAAAATAGAGGAAATCGATCACATAGTTTAACGTGATCCTGTCGTACAGATTGCCTATGGCTCCTGCAGCGATCATTACCATGCATATCCTGAGAGCATAATACTTTTTCGTACAAGGTACCCTGATAAGAAAGTAGAGTATCACTACAAGAAATAATGCGCCCACAGCTATAAACAGCTCTCTCTGTTCCTGCAGCATACCGAATGCCGCTCCCCTGTTTTCCAGATACCTGAACTCAAATACATCGGGTATGAGTTCATAAGGCTGTCTGCCCTTCAGACGGCTCACCGCGAGCATCTTGGTGTACCTGTCCAGGAGCATCAGCGCGCCGATCATTATCAGATCAAAAAAGAAGAAAACCGCTCTCTTTTTCTTGCTCATCATTCACCTTCATCATTTATTATCAGCTGTTTTATACCGGACAGCATCTCCTCATCGGTTACAGTAGTATCAATATATGCCTTACCTACATCCCTGAGCAGTATAAATCGTATCTGTCCTGCCTGCATCTTTTTGTCGGACCTTGTATACTCCAGTATCTTTGCCGCATCCGCCTCGTCAGGCAGAGTGATGGGAAGAAAGAAAGGCATGAACATATCCCTTATCTCATAAAACTCCTCAGTGGTAAGCTGCTCACGCATATAGGATATATAGCAGGCTGCTATGGTACCGAGTGCTACGCATTCCCCGTGCTTCAACGTAAAGTCCACGTATTTCTCTATCGCATGACCAATGGTATGACCGAAATTTAACAGGGCCCTTTCTCCGTTTTCGAGCGGATCGCTCTCTACCACGGCTTTTTTTATCTCGCACGACCTTTTGATCATTTGCCTCAATACCGTAAGCTCCCTGTCGTTTATTTCAGTAAAGCTGTTAATGAGCCATTCATAATAATCGGCATCCTTTATCAGTCCGTGCTTAAGCACCTCACCCATACCGGATGCGAATTCCCTGGCGCTCAGTGACTGCAGCGTGGAAAGATTCATATACACAAGCCTGGGCATATGAAAGGCACCCACCATGTTCTTGTAGTCATCAAAATCTACGCCGGTTTTGCCTCCTATGGATGAATCGGTACAAGCAAGCAATGTCGTAGGTATCTGAACAAAATCGATCCCCCGCAGATAAGTAGCTGAGGCAAATCCGGCAATATCACCTGTTACCCCGCCACCAAGTGCGACCACCAGATCCTTTCGGTCAAGTCTGTACTCTATAAGTGATCTGTAGATATCCTTTACGGTATCGAGATTCTTGTGATCCTCTCCGGCCTTAAACACAATACTGTATATGCTGTCAGATACAGAGGATAAAGCCTTTGTGAGCTGCTCTCCGTATAAAGGAAATACGTTGCTGTCGGAAATGATACAAAGCCTTCTGTCTTTATATCCAAGATCCAGCAACAGCTCTCCGAGTCTGCCGAAATCGTCCTCAAGGACGATATCGTACCCGGTTTCATTATTTACATTAACATGAAGCGAGTCTCCCAACTGTCTCTCCGTTTCTGTATTTGTATCCGGTCTGATCCGTTGCCAGATATATATTTCCTATCCATTCATTCAGATTTGAAGAAAGCTGCGGAATCCTCCGCAGCCTTCTTCAAACTTTCAAAACCTATTTAATCCTTATTTGGCAATACCAAACATATCTACATGACCTGAAGCCATTGCCTCCTGCAGATCGCCGGATATATCTACACTTCTGGGAGTGACGATGAATATATTTCTTGATATCTGCTGAAGATGCCCATCCAGAGCCACATTGGCACCAAATGTGATATCCATGATCCTCTGGGCAGTATCGGTATTTATGCCCTCAAGATTAACAACCACTGTCCTGTTATCGAGAAGCGTATCAATGATGACCTGGCCGTCCTCTACAGACTTGGGTCTTATCACACATACACCCATATTGGAAGAAAAGCCGTTGTTTCTGTTGCTCCTTCTGCCGTTTGGCATCTGCATTATCTTGGATCTCTGAGGTCTTATTTCTTCATCCTCCATCTGATCCCTGAATCTGCGTCTGGGCTCTATGACTTCATCTTCATCATCTTCGTAATCGTCATCGAAATCCTCATCCCTGAATTGCAGACTGTTAAACAGCTTATTCATAACTCCCATGTCCTGTAAACCCTCCCTGATAGTTTCTGGCTCCGAATATCCCGGTACCGACTCTTACCATCGTAGCTCCTTCTTCGATGGCAACCCGATAATCCCCGGTCATTCCCATTGACATAATATCTACCCGACTATTATCACCCATAATATTCATTATGTCAACAAAAATTTTATGTAAATTTATAAAATGTTGTCTGTTCTTTTCTTCAACATCAACATTTGGTGCAATGCACATGAGTCCACGCACGTTTACATAAGGGAGTTTTGATATATTAACATAAAAGTCTCTGACTTTATCAGGGGCTATTCCGAACTTAGTCTCCTCCTCTGCGATATTTACTTCTATCAGTATGTCCTGTACCACACCTGCCTTCTCAGCTCTTTTATTTATCTCCTTTGCCAGTTCCTCATTATCCACACTGTGTATCAGCTCCACCTTTCCCACGATATACTTAACCTTGTTTTTCTGGAGGTGACCTATCATATGCCAGTGGATATCATCCGGCATCTTTTCAATTTTGTCGCAAAGCTCCTGCACCTTATTCTCACCAAATACCCTGATACCGGCATCGTAAGCCTGCATCAGATCCTCTACAGGCTTTGTCTTGCTCACGGCGATGAGCGTAACCTCGCTCCTGTCTCTTCCGGCTTTGTCACATGATTTCTGTATATTTTCCTCTACAATATTTAGATTTTCCCTTATCATGATCGTTCCTTTCTTCCGTTCTTAAAATCTGTATCCGTCACGAAATCACTATCATTAACGCCGTCGCCGTCCAGGACTATATAATCATAGACCTGCAGATCATACATGGACTCTGACTCGACTATCGAATATTCCTTATTCGAGTTGATTATGGATATCTTGGTGAAATCGGCATATCCTTTGTTCATATTGTAGACCCCCGTAAGAGTCTCCTTATTCCTTACGGTATATTCTTCCGATGAATCAGGCTTTACTATCACATCTCCGGAGTCAAATACCGATGTATCAACATAAAGCAAATCGTCGACTCTGTTGTAGACATCCGCGTCGATATACTCGGTCGTTTCTGTCCCCTTGTCCGTGTAGACCTTTCTCAGGAAACCGGCATCTCCGGCTGATGCACTGTCTGTACTGTACTCGGCAGGTATGACGTAAAACTCCCTGCTCACTATAGCGGAATTCGGAACCTTAAGCCCTCTTATCTCGTCCAGTATGAGCTCGATATCTATATACCGGTCCATGGAAAAGGTGATCATCGAATCGTTAAAATAGAGAACCCCGTAGTCCTTTCCCTTATTATTTATTATTTCAAGCCGCCCCCTTGATTCGTAATCATTTTTCAGGAATCTGACCTTAACCGCGGCATTTTCACTGAGAGCCTCCTTTGTGGCCTCATCTATCGGAAAGACCACCTGCCAGTTTTCCGTGGTTACCATCTTGTATGCGGGATCGCCGCTGGACACCAGCTCGCCGTCGATGAGCTGTACCTTGGGATGCGCAGTCTCATTGAAGCTGTCTTCATTGATCGAAGATGCGGTCATCCCTTCAAAGCCGTCATAGCTGTATACGACTATGCCGCTGTTTGGTGCGTACCCCATATCCACGAGCTCACCGTACGAATTGGATGATATCGATCTGAGACTTCTTAACGCGCTCTGGTTGGCAAGCTTTCTGATCGTACTCTCCACGGAATCCTCCATGCTGTATACTTCAAGAAAGGCCTTGTCATCGTAAGACATACTGAAATCTATAAGCTCTGATCTCAGTTCATTCAGATCTTCGTTTGAAAGGACAGTATTTACCGCAGCCGAATCCTTGATCATCTCGGACAGGACCCCGCTCTCGTCCACGGAATATACCAGTCCGCCCTTTTTTATGTGGGAGGTTTCAGACGCGTAATAATTGATGTATCCGTTGTTGTTCGCGGATACCACCTGCTCGCTTCTGAGCGCTATGCCCCTGTAGGTACTGTCCACCGCGAGAGACCCCTCCGTAACCTCATAACCGGAAAGCTGTGTCACATGCATACCCGAATAAATAATGAGGATCAGATACACCAGAATCGCGCCGAAAACGAGCGTACCGACATTCATATAATGTTTTTTATGAGTTTTCTGTCCGTTAGCCATAGCAGGATACCCCGCAATATGCTACGGGGGATGTAAAAGAGAATAAAGGGCGGGAAATCCCGCCCCAATAAATCCGTTCCCTGATGATGATCAAAGTGCTACGATTACTTTGTCCGCCATATCCGCAGGCAGCTGATCCTTTGTAACGGAAATGCTTACGGTAACCGTAATACTATATGTATTGCTGAGAGCTTCTATCTTCTTAAGGCTTTCTATAAAATCATCATCCTTTATATACGCAGTTTTCAAAAAAGCGTCTATATACAGCTGCTCGAGATCATGATCTGCCGAAAAGATCCCGGCTACAAATCCGTAAAACTCCTCTGAAGATGATATGGCATATTTGCTTACATCGACAAGTCTGACCGTATTCTTAAGCTCCAGTATATGTGATGAATCCTTATCTACAAATACCAGACTGCCCTTTGCATTCTTTGCCGCCTCATTTGCTTTATCAAGCAGGACCTTTGTCTTGCCCTTTCCCTTTTCTCCTGTGATCAGCTGTATCATAGAAGACCTCCTTATAAAAAAATTATATAGTTGATTATATTATATCCCCATATTAAAAACAACTATTGCAAAAGCTCCAAAAGCTTATTTGTTTTCGAATAGAGCACATCTACCCCGTTCGCTTTCATCACTACCGAAACAAAGGAATTGCCCGATGAATCCTTTGAAAGAAGCACCAGACAGGTGCCTGCGGCAATAGTCGAACCTGTCTTGCCTCCTATTACTGTAGCAGCCTGCGGGGGGTTGTATTGTCCCTTCAGATATCTGTTGGTGGTTTCGCATTCAAAATTCACATCGTTTCCCGAATGATCATGATATATGGTGGAGTATTCACTCATACCGATGATCTCGATAAACTTGCCGTAATTTATTGCCTCATTAAATATCAGATACATATCATACGGCGTGGTGTAATGATCATCATCCTGCAGTCCCGAAGGGTTAATGAAATGGGAGTTTGTCGCCCCGAGTGACACGGCCTTGTCATTCATCATCTGCGCAAAGCCCTCTATGGAACCACCTATATTTACCGCAATAAGATTGGCCACGTCATTTGCCGAATATATGAGCAATATATGAAGTGCCTGATCGAGAGTCATGGTATCTCCCGCCTTAAGACCTATCTTCTGAACATCGTTTGCCGTCATCACACAGCTCTCGTCTGCGGTAAGCACCCGGTCTATATCACTGTTTTCAAGTGCCACCAGCGCGGTAAGCACCTTCGTCATGCTCGCCGGATACAGCTGCTTGTATGGATTCTTACTGTACAGGGTTTTCTTTCCCTTAAGATCAAAGAGCATTGCCGCAGCGTATGAGTCGGGTCCTGCCTCAATATCGTTTTCCGAGGCGGTCACCGTATCCTCACCCGGTATGCATAGATCACCGGCAAAAGGCGATGCGCATTGCCTGGTGTCCTGAGACTCAAATCGGTATGCGCTCTTGCTGCTGTCTTTATCAAAATGAAGATCATAGTCTTCGCTTCCGCATCCGCATATGGCCAAACCCGTCAGTATTGCGGCGAGAACCGGAGCAACCCGTTTCGCTATGCATTTTTTCTTACTTATACATCTCACGCCACTCCATGTCTCCTCTGTCAAGAGATTTTATAAGAAGCTCTGCCGTAGCCAGATTGGTGGCAATAGGTATATTATGGACATCACACAGTCTGATGGTGTTGCTGATATCATGCAGCTCTGACCCTGCGGAGGAAAGCGGATCTCTGAGGTATATCACAAGATCCAGCGCATTCGCCTCTATCTGCGCTCCTATCTGCTGCTCGCCTCCCAGCTGCCCGGCCAGATACTTGTGCACCGAGAGATTGGTGACATCCTCTATCATTCTTCCCGTGGTTCCTGTGGAATAAAGCTCATGTTTAGCCAGTATGCCCCTGTAGGCTATACAGAAATTCTGCATGAGTGTCTTTTTTGCATCGTTCGCGATAAGTCCGATATTCAATCTATACCCCCTCTAAACCGCTAACCCCCTGAGCCCGCGACGAAGCCGCATTTAAATGGCCTGACTGCGGACTTCCTGCGGTCTTGTCTCAATCACATGACTAATTAATCATAAAGACTAAATGATAATGATGTCCTCTGTCTTCCGTCACCGGCACAAAGCTGTACGTTTAATACAAGACCTATTTCAGCCAGAAGACTGATCAGAGAAGTCGAGCCGTAGCTGATGAAAGGCAACGGCAGACCGGTATTCGGAAGCAGTCCCGTAGCCACCCCTATATTTGCAAAGGACTGAAAGCCGATGTGTGTAGCCACACCGGCACAAATGAGTGTCCCGGCCAGATCCGGTGCCCTCCTTCCGATATGGATTATTATACCAGTGTTCAGCGCAAAAAGCGCTACCATAAGAATACATCCGGCAAATCCGAGCTCTTCTCCCGCAACTGCCATTATAAAGTCTGTCTGCGGCTCCGATATGAAGTTTCCGTTTTTAACGGAACCTACCTCGTTATTCTTGTAACCCTTACCCTTCAGCCTGCCGCTTCCGATGGCTACTATAGAGTTCTGCTGCTGATAACCTGCCGTATCCTGATATTTGTCAGGCTGCAGCCATGCCAGTATCCTTGTCTGCTGATACGGCTGTATGATCTCCTGTCCGGGCTGTAGTATAAGGAAAGCCCCGATTATAAATACAGGTATGGCTATCGCGGCTACCGCGCCTATGATCCGGTAAGACAGTCCTCCGATATAAAGCATGCCGATAAATATGACCACGACTACTATACTGGTCGAAAGATCCGGCTCATCAAGTATCAGATATACAGGCACCGCTACCAGAAGTATCGATGCCAGCAGCACCGAAGCACTGTTTATCTTATCCCTCCTCCTGCTGATAAATGCCGCAAAAAACATTATCAACAGTATCTTTGCCGTCTCCGAGGGCTGAAACTGTATACCCGCGATAACGACCCAGCGCTTGGCATTGTTGACGCTCTCGCCTGCGAACTTGACCAAAAGCAACAGTCCTACCGTCAGTATATAATAAGCCCATGACAGCTTAAGCAGCAGATCATATCTTATTAGCGACATTATCACCATCACCACTGTACCCAGTACCAGACCCTGGATCTGATGGCTCTGTACCGACTCCTTGGCACTCCCTATGATGATGATCCCATATACCGATAGCGCTATCGCTGCTGCCACTAATATGAAATTGTAGTTTCTTATACTGTACTTGCTCATATCATGTTGTCAGAGTCAAAAGCCCTATTGAACAGACTATAATGCTTACTGCAATGAATAGTTTTACCCTGCGACACCCTCAGTCAAGATATGCCTCCCCTGCCGGAGTATCCGCCACACCTGTGATTATATCATCAGTATCTTTAAGTTTGAAATAATAGCTTATTATATCCCGTGTAGTCTCTGCCGCATTTGATGAGGTATAGCCGTAGGCGATCCTTGTCGCTATAGCTATCTGCGGTGTATCAAACGGTGCGTAGCATATAAAAAGCGCATGATTGGGTCTGGTCGTAGTCTGCTGTGCCGTTCCGGTCTTGCCGGCGATCAATACCGGGTAATCCTTAAAAGCAGAATAAGTGGATGCCGCTTCTCTCATTCCTTCATGTATGGCATCCCAGGTCGACTGTTTGAGATCCATTCTGTTTCTTATTTCCGGCACATAGGTCTCCAGCACATCTCCGTTTGCCGAAGTGAGATTATCCAGAATGCTCAGATTGTAGACCGTACCGCTGTTTGCCACTGCGGTAACATATCTTGCCAGCTGTACCGTGGTATAGTTGTGCGTACCCTGTCCTATGGCAGATCTCACCGAGTCCTCATCCGAGATATTCGGATCTGTCTCCGTGATCTCCACTCCGCTCTTTTCGCTGAGTCCGTACATATCACAGTAATATCTCAGCTTTTCAAGTCCCAGCTCGGAATTGTACAGACCGTTTATACCTGTACTCAGCCTGTAGCCTACTTCATAAAAGAAATAGTTGCAGGAATTCCTGATTCCTCCTACCACATTCAACGGACCGTGAGTACTGTTCGGATAAATCCAGCACTTGGGGTTGGGATCCACCTTATCGTAAAGTCCTACGCAGTCAATGGTCTCTCCGGGAGAAATGACCTCCTCTTCAAGACCTGCCGTAGTGGATATCGGCTTGAAGGTTGATCCGGGAGCCGTCCTCTGCTGGGTAGCATTATTATACAACGGCAATGACAGATCATTGTTTATTTTATTGAAGTAATCCGCATCTACGGAGTTCGCCATCATATTGTCGTCAAATCCGGGATATGTTACCATCGCGAGCACCTGTCCGGTAGATGGATCGGTGACTACCGAGGACCCCGTACACGGATCGAGCGCCAGCTGTGAAGGGGTGATATCAAGTGATCTGATGCAGCTTACCATAAACTGATACGGCGAGATCTCGCCGGATACAAGACTTTCCCTTTTGCCGTCTCTTTCATCTAGTATCCCCTGCTCATAAAGGATCATGCATATCTGCCATCCGGTGATCTCCTCGTCTTTTATCATGTATCTGTACATCTTCTTAGATAGCCTGCTGTCTCTTTTAAGCTCATCCATTGCAAAATCCACCAGAGACTCGTAGACCTCCTGCGAGTCGGAATATTCACTGCCGTTCTTCAGACTTGATACACCGATGTACCCTTTTGCTATGGCAGATTTCAGATATTCGGATACGGATATCTCTCCCTTAGTCCATTTTTCCTCATCATCGTCGCCTTCGTTTATACCGCTTTTATCAAAGACCCTTATATTGTCATCCTGAAGCATGGTGACAAGATAGACCACATACTCCTGCATCTCATCCGAAAGCTCCGATACCGGTGTATCTCCGTTCATCAGCTCGTTTTCCAGTGCTGATATGGTATCCGTGAGCTTCTGCTCATAAGCTCCGTACACCTCCTTTTCGGTGGTGCCTGCGATATCAGACGACAGATGGGACAGAGAGAGCACGTTGTTGTTTATCAGCGCATAGTATACATCGTCTATCGGTATGACGATATCTGCCGAGCGGGTATTCTCTCCCGTATCATCGCTTTTTATGTTTCTGATCTTGGAGACCACTATACCTGCAATCTTCTGCTCGAGTATCTTATATATCGCACTCTGAAGATCCGAATCTATGGTGAGAGTCAGGTCATTTCCCGCTACGGGCTCTACACGTCTTCCTGTCTCTGTCACCCGTCCGAGGTTGTCCACGAATATTTCCTGACTTCCCTTTGTACCCTGCAGCTCCTTCTCCATCACCTGCTCTATACCGGCCTTGCCGACCATGTCGTTCAGCTCATAATGATGCGGATATCTCTCGGACGTATCCACTTCATTCAGCGCAGCAAGCTCCTCATCGGATATCTTTCCGGTATATCCGAGGATATGACTCATGGAGGGGTCATCGATATATACCCTTATGGTATCCTCTTCTATATTCACTCCCTGCAGGGTGTCCTTATTCTCCATGATCTCGGCAACCGTATTTTCGTTTACATCAGTAGCTATGGTAGATGAGATATACTTCTGATAGGAGTTTGCAAACATTGCCATCCTTATCCTCACTACCTTAAGCATCTGAGATTTTGTCAGTCCCGACATAGGCTCAAAATCATATTTTCCGTCCTGCTTCAGGGTATACCTGCCCACTCCGAACATCTTCTTGGCACACAGATACTCCATTACATCATCCGGTGTAGCGTTTCTCTCTTTGACCTTGAGCTCGTCGGTACGATTGTGACCATAGCAGTCAGCCAGAAATCTGAGCAGGGCTGTCCCACTCACGGTAAACTGATAATTGCCGTTCTCGTCCAGTACTATGTCAAAGTCCATGGAATCAAGGGAGTCTCCGTTACTCTCCACGATATCTATCACGGAAAGGATGGTGTTGTTTATATTCATATCCTTACCCGAATTGGAGTCGTAATTGTCTTCGATGGTGACGGAATAAGCCAGCTTGTCTTCGGCAAGTACCACGCCATTTCTGTCACGTATCGTTCCCCTGGTAGCACTTAGTGTCTTTTCTCTTTCGATTTTCAGGGTAAAATTGTCCTGATACGACTCTCCGTTCACTATCTGGAGCACGAACAGCCTGTATATGACAAGCGACATCAGGAGTATCAGGATAGTCCCGAGTATAAATATCCTTGATGTAATGAGATCTATGAATCTGTCTCTGGCGCGTTTTAGGAAATCCATGAGCTCTTCCCCTATTCCCCGTACTTCTCAAATACTCCGCCCCTGCGGCTCATGTATACGATAGGCAGGAGCAGCAGCAATGCGATGACAGAGGTATACACAAGCTCCGGCAGCATCACGTTAAGGAAATAGTATCCTATATCAAATCTGGCTCTTAGCAGAAATCTAACAATATAGGTCACCATCAGATATACGATATCCGACAGCGAGACAAATACAAGCGGAAGCTTGACATCATCCGGAAAAAAATATCTGTTGGCATATCCGTTGGCATATCCGATAAAAAGGAACAGGAGTGCGTTAAACCCTATAATGTCTCCGTAAAAAACATCCATCAGCAATCCACTTAAAAAGCCCGCGAGCATACCGTCCGTCTTGCCGTTAATGTATCCGCAGCCGCTGGTTACGATGATCATGAGATTGGGAACTATGCCTGCAAAGGCAATATGCTGAAAAAGGGTGCTCTGCAGAAGAAAAAAGAGAAGTATTATCATCACCTCGATAAGTCTCTTCATTCTATCCCCGTTTCCTGCTTCATCTGGGTGATGACAAGCACTATATCTATATGCTCAAAATCAACCACCGGAGTCAGGGTGCCTGATTTGGTCAGATTGTTCGGATCTCTTTGAAGTGACTGAATATATCCTATCGCTATGCCCGGCAGATATCTGTCGGAGATATTGCTTGTGACGATCTTGTCTCCTACTGCGACTTCATCATCGGAATCCCTTAACTGTCCGAACTCTATGATGCCGTTTTCCATGGACTCAAGGCTCCCGTAGACTATAAGATTGTCGGAAGTGTTGAGCATCCTTCCGGACACATTGCTCTCATCGTCTATTATCGACCTAACCTGTGCCCATGTATCTCCGGTCTTTGTGACTATCCCGACAAGCCCTGCCCCTGCTATGACATTCATTCCCGCCTTGATCCCGTCATTTTTACCCTTATCAATGATAAAAACAGAATACCAGTTGCCGGGATCCTTTCCTATGACTCTGGCTCCTATCTTATCATAGCTTTCATATTCTTTATCGAGACTGTACAGCTCTCTGAGATTGATGAGTTCGAAACGGTCCTGTATCAGACGGTCGTTATCCTGAGAAAGCTCATCCAGCTGATCCTTCAGGGCTCTGTTTTCCGAAAGAACCTCCTGCACCTCTCTGAAGTCCTCAGCTCTTGAGCTGACATATGATGATACCTCGGTAAGTCCTTCCTTAAAAGGCACTATGGTATAGCCTGCCACTCCCGCAAGTACATCTGCGACCAGATCGGTTGTAAAGGAAAGGATCATGAGGATCACGGAAAAAGCGGTAAGAACGGCAAGGATATACTTTGACGGTATGACGATCCTTCTTCTTTTAAGCTTTACTCTTGCCATATCCTCTTATACTTCTTCAGACATTTCGGCGATAGAATAAGCGATAGACCTGAAATTATGATCCTTGATGATGCGAGCCAGTCCCAAAGCCACACACTCCTCGGGACTCTCGGAACGATTGACCTTAAGTGCGGTACCCTTGACGATAAGCTCATCAAAGTGTGCAAGCGACGCCGTACCGCCGGTAAGATATATGCCGTGCTTGTATATATCCGCTGAAAGCTCGGGCGGTGTACGCTCAAGGATCAGCTTTATATTGTCAATGATAGCAGATGCAGTATCAGCAAGTGTATTGTCTATGAGATCCGTAGGTATCGCCCTCTCCACCGGAAGTCCGGTAACAAGATCCCTTCCGAACACGACTGCCGGCTGCTGGGCTGCCTCCGTAGCTCCAAGACTCACCTTGACCTGCTCGGCTGTCTTCTCTCCGATCACAAGCCCGAATTCCTTACGCACTATCGAGCGGATGGCATCGTCAAATTTGCGTCCCCCGGATTTGATAAGCTTTGAAAGCACTATGCCTCCAAGCGAAAGCACCGATATCTCGGTAGTCTCATAGCCGACATCTACCACAAGCACTCCCTGAGATGTCTTTACATCTATACCCATACCCAGTCCGTCAGCCAGTGACTTCTCAGTCATCATTATCTTTCTCGGCTTTAATCCCGAGTCCTTTATCAGATCGTAAAACGCTCTCTTCTCAACCTCGGTGACATCAGTTGGGACAGATACATAATAATCCGCTCCCACGCCTCTCCCGTCAGTAAGCTCATTTACAAACTCGCGCAGTACTATGGTCATATGTCCGATATCCGCTATGACACCGTTTACAAGCGGATGAGACACCTTGATATTCTGCGGAGCCTTCTCATACATATCAAAGGCAGCATCACCATATGCGAACAGGTTGTCCTTTTTCGTAATGGCTATCATATTCTTTTCGTTTGTTATGGTATCTTTACCGCTGAAATAAATCTTTATATTACCTGTTCCCAGGTCTATCCCGAATGCCAGATTACTCAAAACAGCTGCCTCTCTTCTCTGAAGCTGAAATAATTCCCGTCGCCTATTATGATCGAATCAAAGAGCCGTAGCCCTGCTATCTCACATGCATTCCTGAGCCTTACGGTGACCTCCCTGTCACATTCCGACGGCGTGGGATCTCCGCTTGGATGATTGTGTATCAGGATGACATGTACCGCATCGCATCTTAAGGCTGCTCTTATGATCTCCCTTACGGGTACTGCCGAAGCATTTACAGAGCCTATCGAAGCATGGTATTCATCCACACGCCTCAGCCTAGTGTCAAGCATCAGTGCATATACATGCTCTGTCTCCATATATCTGAGATCCTGCATATAATATGCGGCGGCTTCTCGGACACATATCGGTTCCTCGCTTCGTTTCCTGCCTTCCTTCCATATCCGCTTTGCTATCTGCGCCATGCACAGTATCTGTATGGCCTTCACACCGCCGATGCCGCCTATGGATGTAAGCTCCCTGTATGTCGCATGACATATACCGCTGATGTCTCCGCCTAAAGAGGCAAGCACCTTTTCCGCGAGCTTCCTTACGTCGCATCCCGCGGTGCCGTTCCTTAAGATGACAGCCAGAAGCTCTGCGTCGCTGAGTGCCTCCGGCCCGTATTCCATGCACCTCTCATAAGGTCTCTCACAGGGTGGGCAGGCTTTGATCCCGTTATTTACTTTATTCATATACACTCTCTTTCCCGTGGGAAAAAGAAACGTCAATAAATTATATTATCATTTCAACATATCACGGTCAACGACTTTGTCCCGTACCATATATTGGAGTGAATTCATGATACCGTACTTTACATGAGGCCATGTGAGCCCGCCCTGCATATATACCGAATAAGGCTCTTTCAAAGGTCCGTCAGCCGAAAGCTCTATGGATGACCCCGATATGAAATTGCCTGCCGCCATGATGACATCACTGTCATATCCGGGCATAGGCCACGGCTCAGGCTTCACAAAGCTGTCCACCGGTGATGCAGCCTGTATTCCCCGACAAAAAGATATCAGTGCATCCTCCCTGTGAAAGGTGATGGCCTGTATGATATCGTACCTTGCCTCATCCGCATCGGGAAGTACTTCAAACCCGAGCTGCTGATAGATTCTGGCTGCAAACATGGCTCCCTTAAGAGCTGCCGCGGTAACCACAGGTGCCAAAAAAAGTCCCTGATATAAGCTCCTCATCACTCCAAGAGATGCCCCGACCTCCCTGCCAAGCCCCGGACTTGTAAGCCTTCTCGCAGCATTCTCCACGCATTCCTCTCTGCCGGCGATATATCCTCCCACCGGAGCAAGGCCGCCTCCCGGGTTTTTGATAAGCGACCCGACTGCCATATCCGCTCCCACATCAGTGGGCTCGATCTCCTCCACAAACTCGCCGTAGCAGTTGTCGACCATTACGATGACATCTTTACTTATCGACCTGATATATTCAATGCATTCTCCTATCTTCTCTACAGAAAGCGTTCGTCTCGAAGAATATCCCTTTGATCTCTGGATGGCCACCAGCCTCGTATCGGGAGTCAGTTTCTCTTTTATCTTTTCAAGATCAAAATCTCCGTTTTCTTTAAGCTCCGCCTCGTCATAGGTAATGCCGTATTCTCTCAATGATCCTTTAGACGGTCTGATACCTATCACCTCTTCAAGCGTATCATAGGGTCTGCCGGATACTGAGAGCATATTGTCACCGGGTCTTAAGTTTGACATGAGTGCCAGCGCAAGAGCATGGGTTCCACAGGTGATCTGCGGTCTGACGAGAGCCGCCTGCGCATGAAAGATATCCGCATACACACGCTCTAAAGTGTCACGTCCCAGATCGTTGTATCCGTAGCCTGTGCTGCCGGAAAGACATGCCTCCTGTACCTGCTCTTTGTGAAAGGCCTCCAGTACCTTCAGCTGACATAGCTCGGCCATGTCATCTGCTGCCTTAAATCTGTCAATGAGCCCTTCCTCTGCTTTCACCGCAAAGTCGTATACCTCACGGTCTATTCCTAACGCTTTATAATATTCGTACTTATCCATCCTGCTATCTCCCCGGCATCCTCATACTGTGTCACATCTATCCATGTCACATTTCTCTCACGCCTGAACCATGTCAGCTGTCTTTTTGCAAAATGCCTTGTCTGTTTTTTTATCTCATCTATCGCGGTATCCAGATCATAGCAGCCCTCAAGGTGATCATACAGCTGCCTGTATCCCAGTCCCTGCATCGAGGTCATCTCTCTTTTGACCCCGAGATCTCTCAGCTTTCTTACCTCCTCGAGAAATCCGGCCTGCATCATGATATCCACCCGTCTGTCTATCCTTTTGTACAGGATATCCCGCGGCATTGTAAGCACTGTGTAGGCTGTATTGTATATCGGGGTCTTGCTTCTTTCCGCTGCGTTTTTTGCCGACATCTTATCCCCGGTGAGCCTGTGATACTCCAGTGCTCTTATGATCCTTTTAAGATTGCCGTGGCTGACCGCGGCATATTCGGGATCTGTCCGCTGCAGCATTTCCTCCATGTATTGTATACCCTTTGTCTCTGCCAGCTCTTCAAGCTCTTTTCTTATATCACCATCGGTCTCTCCCCCGGCAAACCCGATGTCGTTTATCACTGCCTGGATATAAAAGCCGGTACCGCCGCATATTATCGGCATAGCTCCCGAAGCCTGTATTTCCCTGATGCTTCGCTCAGCCATATCCTTAAATACAGAAACATTAAAGTCCATGGTCGGCTCAAGCACATCTATCAGGTGATGCCTTATTCCTCTTCTTTCGCTTAAGGAAAGCTTTGCAGAGCCTATATCCATATGTCTGTATACCTGCATGGAGTCAGCCGAGATCACCTGTCCTTTAAGCCTCTTTGCAAGCTCCAGCGATACCTCTGACTTTCCTACGGCTGTAGGACCGGCTACTACTATAAGCTCTGTACTGTCACTTCCCATATCAGACTATCCTTTTGAAATACTTCTCCAGATCCCTCTCGGTAAACTCCACCATGGTCGGTCTCCCATGCGGACAGTTGTAGGGATTGTCAAGACTTAAAAGCTCAGACAGCAGCTCATCAGCCTCCATAAGAGAAAGTCTGTCGCCTCCCTTGACCGCAGCCTTACAGGACATCTGTGCAAGCCTGTCATGTATCACGGATACGTTTGCGGTATCCGCCTGCAGCTCACCGAGCTCATCTATCAGTCCGATGAAGACATCTCTGTTTTCAAGCTTCATAAAGCCCGAGGGAACCGCTCTTAATACAAAATCATTTCCCTCAAATCTCTCAAGCTCAAAGCCCAATGAAACAAAGGCATCGGCATACCTCTCCGCCGTCTGCTCCTGCATCGGCGACAGAGTGATCATTATGGGAGGATTGATGTACTGGGACACCACCTTTTTCTCCCTGTACTCCTTTACAAACCTCTCATACATTACCTTTTCATGGGCTGCGTGCTGATCTATCATTATCAGTTTATCCCTGTACTCGATCATCCAGTAGGTATCGAACACACATCCCACTATCCTGAAATCCGGCTTATTCTGCGGAATTATCAGCCTTTCCTCAAAGATATCCAGCTGCTTGTCTTCTGCCTGAGGAGTTTCCATAACTGTCTCCTCCGGCGTCTCCCGGACAACCGGCATAGGGCTTCCAACCTCAACAAAGAAGCCGTCTCCCGTAACTGATTCTGAAGCTTTTAATGCATTTTCCACATGATCGATTATGTTAACCCCATCGCGTTTTGCAGGATTTCCTGCGCCGATACGGTCTCCTGTGTTTCTTGTCTTTTCAAAAGGCTCCGGTGCTTCTTTTTCAGGTACATACTCCTCCGCCTTATCCGGTGCCAGCTCCACTCTGCTTAAAAGCTCAGTCCCCTTTAAGGTACTCTCCACCGTGCTCTCTATGAAATCGTATACCGCAGTACCGAGCGAAAACTTAACCTCGGATTTTCTCGGGTGCACGTTCATATCGACCATGCCCGGATCAAGAGAAAGAAAAATAAACACGAACGGAAATCTGTGCTGCATTAAAAAAGGCTTATACGCGGTCTCCACCGCTTTCTCGAGTATCCTGTCAGATACCGCATGACCATTTACGAAGAAGATCTCCTGACTTCTGTTGTTTCTTGCGACAACAGGTCTCGCTATATATCCGGTGACTGACATTCCGTTATCCGAGCCGCTCACCGGCAGCAGCGCGTCACATATATCTCTGCCGTATACCCTGTAGATATTGTCCTTTACCGATCCGTTGCCTGTGGTCACGAGCTTTGTATCGTTTCCGACCACATATTTGAATGCTATGTCTGATCTTTCGATCGCTATCTTCTGTATAAAATCAGTAATATATCCGGCCTCTGTCGTGGATGTCTTTAAGAATTTCCTTCTTGCCGGAACATGATAAAACAGATTTCTCGCGATCATCGTGGTGCCGTCTCCACAGCCTATTTCCTCATATGATATCTCTTTCCCGCCATCGACTCTGTACCTTACCCCGGTCAGATCGGATGCTACCTTGGTGATCATCTCTACCTGAGAGACCGCGGCTATCGTAGACAGAGCCTCGCCTCTGAAGCCAAGGCTCCTTATATCAAACAGATCCTCTGCGCTCCTTATCTTGCTGGTGGCATGAGGAAGAAATGCGGTTCTCACCTGATCCTTCCCTATCCCGTGTCCGTTGTCCGTCACCCTTATGAAATCGATGCCCCCGCCTTTTATCTCTACCGTGATGGCAGTCGCACCCGCATCTATCGCGTTTTCCGTAAGCTCCTTTACGATCGACAGCGGTCTCTCTATCACCTCACCGGCTGCGATCTTGTTGACGGTAGCCTCATCAAGTACCCTTATCTCCATCTTATCTTCTCTGCCCCCCTGTCATTTACCGTCTTCTGCTAACGCTTTATCATGCAGCCTGTACAGCGTGTTCATGGCATCCATGGGTGTCATCGTATTCACGTCAAGTTTTTTCAGCTCGGTGAGTATGTCATCATCATGATTCATGTCGAAAAGAGACAGTTGGTTGAGAGTGACATCATCCGGTCTTTTATTTCTTTTTGAAGGTGAAATATGGCTCACCCGTTCAGACACATCATCCTCCGTGAGCTCCTCTACGATCTCTTTTGCCCTGTCGGTAACACTTTCCGGCACCCCGGCAAGATGAGCCACATGTATACCGTATGACCTGTCCGCGCCTCCGCGTACCACCTTTCGGAGAAACACCACTTCATCCCCTGCCTCTTTTACGGCAAAGCAGTAATTCTTCGTGCCGTCCACCTTACCCTCAAGCTCCGTGAGCTCATGATAATGCGTGGCAAAAAGCGTCTTGGCGCCGCATTTCTTTCTGTCGCTTATATGCTCTACCACGGCCCATGCTATGGCGAGACCGTCGTATGTCGAGGTACCTCTGCCTATCTCGTCAAGTATGATGAGAGAATCCTTTGTGGCATTTCTTATGATATTGGCAACCTCTGTCATCTCGACCATAAACGTGGACTGTCCACTAGCCAGATCATCGGATGCCCCTACCCTCGTAAATATGCGATCCACTATGGAAATATCCGCGCTGTCGCATGGTACGAACGAGCCCATATGCGCCATCAGTACTATGAGTGCGGTAAGTCTCATATATGTTGACTTGCCTGCCATATTGGGTCCGGTTATGATCGATATCCTGTTTTCATCCCTGTCAAGGTAGACATCGT
>CAJOME010000016.1 GCA_905235585.1 uncultured Lachnospiraceae bacterium
GGAGAGGATAAAGGCCGTGGACGAAGGGAATTTCTTCAGGGTGCCGGCAGACAACAGGGATCTCAATTATGATAAGTATTTCACACAGGGTTCGGTAAGGGACGACTCGGTGACTACTTTTAACTCAGATAATACCGAGCAGCTGGATGTGGAGGGAGTAAAGGAAAAGCTGCTAAAGCTCCCCTATATCCATGAGAGATTAAGGGAATTTGAACTGGAGTGACAGCGCTAAGATGAAGATACTGGTCACCGGAGCTCACGGATTTATAGGCAGGAATCTCATAATGAGGCTTAGGAACAGGGGCTATACCGACATATACGAGTATGTCAGGGGAAGCTCCGATGAGGAGCTTAAGACTTTTTGCTCTGATGCCGGGTTTGTATTTCATCTTGCGGGGGTGAACAGACCGGAAAGCGAAGAGGAATTCTGGAGCGGCAACCGTGATCTCACAAAGAAACTGACGGATATGCTGGAGCAGGCAGGCAACTGCTGCCCCGTCATAGTGAGCTCATCGACACAGGCGGAGCAGGCCGACAAAGGTAATATATACGGGGCTTCCAAAAAGAGTGCGGAGGAGACTGTATACGAATACAGCCAAAGGACGGGGGCGCAGGTCATCATATACCGGATGCCCAATGTATTCGGCAAATGGTCCAGACCCAATTACAACTCAGCGGTAGCGACCTTCTGCCATAATATCGCCAGAGGACTTCCCATTACGATAAACGATCCCGAACATACCATGCACCTTGCATATATCGATGATGTCGTGGAAGAGTTTACAGAGGATATGGAGATACTGCTCAATGGGGGGACCGTATACGGGAGCGGAGAGAAGAATACAGCACTCAGGTGTCCGATATACGATAGCAAGCTCGGATATATCGCAGAGACCATAGAGAGCTTTCCTCTTATGAGGGAGAGCCTTGAGATACCAAAGCTGATCGATCCGCTCATTTCAAAGCTTTATTCCACATACCTGAGCTTCCTGCCTGAGGACGGGTTTGCATATAGGCTTAATATGAAGACGGATAACAGGGGTTCTTTTACCGAATTCATAAGGACACCCGACAGAGGGCAGGTATCCGTGAATGTGAGTCATCCCGGCATAGTTAAGGGGCAGCACTGGCATGACAGCAAGAACGAGAAGTTCCTTGTCGTGCAGGGCAGAGGGCTCATAAGGTTCAGAAAGATAGGAGAAGAGAGGATCATCGACTATCATGTGTCGGGAGACGAGCTTACGGTGGTGGATATACCCACAGGGTACGTGCATTGCATCATCAATGAAGGCGATACGGATATGGTGACCATCATGTGGGCAAATGAGTCCTACGATCCGGAAAGACCCGATACCTACAGAGAGGAAGTATAGGTGATGGCAGCCACAGGTTTACATAAAACGAAACGGCAGTGCGGCAGACACACGGAACAGGGGTTATTATGAGCAGACTGAAGCTGATGACCATACTCGGCACGAGACCCGAGATAATAAGACTTTCTGAGGTGATAAAGTGTGCCGACAGATACTTTGACCACGTATTGGTGCACACCGGTCAGAACTACGACTATACGTTGAACGAGGTTTTTTTTGAAAATCTCGGGCTCCGCGAGCCGGATCACTATCTGGAGTCGGTGGGCAAAGACCTTGGGGAGACCATGGGCAATATCATAGCGAGGTCCTATGCCCTGTTAGAGGAGGTAAGGCCCGATGCCGTGCTTATCCTTGGCGATACCAATTCCGCTCTTTCGGCGATATCCGCCAAGAGACTCAAGATACCGATCTTTCACATGGAGGCAGGTAACCGCTGCTGGGACTGGAACGTATCGGAGATGATAAACCGCAAGATAGTGGATCATATCTCTGACATCAATCTTCCCTACACCGAGCATTCAAGACGATATCTGCTCTCGGAGGGAATAGACGGAAAGACGATATTTGTCACGGGCTCTCCGATGAAGGAGGTACTTATAAAGAACAGGGAGCAGATAGAGGCATCGAATGTGCTTGAAGAGCTGTCACTCACACCGGGACAGTTCATACTCGTATCGGCGCACAGAGAGGAGAACATTGATATCGAAGAGAATTTCTTCGCGCTCATGGAGTCGATAAACCATATGGCGGAAAAATATGATATGCCCGTGATCTACTCCACACATCCCAGATCGCAGAAGTTCATAGATAAGAGAGGCTTTAAGTTTGACAGCAGAGTGAGGAACCTGAAGCCCTTCGGATATTTTGATTACAATAAGCTTCAGGAGAATGCATTCTGCGTATTGTCAGACTCCGGCACGCTTTCCGAGGAGTCCGCGATGATGGACTTTCCTGCGGTCCTTATCCGGACCTCTACCGAAAGACCGGAGGTGCTTGACAAGGGATCAGTGATAATAGGCGGCATACATTCCGAGGACGTGGAGCAGGCCGTGGAGCTCGCTGTCAGCATGTATGAGAATAAGGAGCCTTATGCGGAGGCAGAGGACTATGCCGATGAAAACGTGTCGGTAAAGGTCATAAAGCTCATTCAAAGCTACACAAAGATCGTCAATGAGACAGTATGGCTGAAGCGCTGAGCCGGGACGGATGATGAGGATCGTCGTACTGGATATAGCCGCATCAAAGACCGGCGCGATGTCTGTGCTCAGAGACTTTTACGAGTGCGTGAGGCAGTCATTGCGACAGGATGAGCCGGGCGCAAACGAATGGATCTTTGTCACCGGGGTAAAGGATGCCCTGGAGGAGACGGGAGAGGATGATATCCGCATCATTGTAAGAGAGGATGTAAAGGCATCCTCAAAAAACAGGCTTTTCTTTGATCTGGTGAGCGGAGGCAGGTGGATCGAGGGTCTCCGGCCGGATGCGGTACTCAGCCTTCAGAATACTCTTCCCACGGGTCTTAAAGGACATATAAGAAAGTATCTTTATATTCACCAGCCCTCGGGGTTTCAGCGAATAAAGAATTTCAGCATTTTCAAAAAAGAAGAGCGGCATGTCGCAAACTATCAGCATTTCTACCACAGGCTCATCCTGTCGTCCGCAAAAAGGGCCGACTACTGCATAGTGCAGACCGAATGGATGAGACAGGCTCTCATCAGGGATACGGGCATTTCGCCCGAAAGGGTGGAAAAGGTGCCGCCGGATATACCCGACCTGTCCGGTCATGTCAGACCGGGGTGTTTTGATCCCTGTAAATTCATATATCCTGCGAGTGATCTGCCATACAAGAATCACGCCCTGATAGAAGAAGCAAAGAAGCTGCTTGAGAGCAGGGGGTACTCTCCCAGAGTGAGATATGCAAAGGATGGGAAGCTGCCGAGGGAGGAGCTTTTCAGAGAGTACAACGCAGGCACACTATTGTTTCCCTCGTATGTGGAGACCTTCGGTATGCCCCTTGCGGAAGCAAGGCAGTTTGGCAATCCGATACTTGCGGCGGATACGGAATTCGCCAGAGAAGTGCTCGCCGGTTATGACAACGCGTATTTCTTTGATGCTTTTGATGCGGACACGCTGGCTGAGCTTATGACAGGGGTCATGGACGGAAGAATAAAGAGCGGGACACCTGACAGGTATCACAAGGGAAGTAATTCTTATAAAAGGATCATAGAGCTTGTAAGTTACTGTTCAGACAGCTCTGCGCACTAGCTGCGCTGAGCGTGAAAAAGATTACAGAAGCCGATACAAGGATTTGCCCCTTGCCGTAGGCAATTATATTATATTGGGCAAATCCAGTTACTGTGAGCACCTGCAAGGTGTGAACAGTAACGCTTGTAAGGAATGGGAGCTGATAAGAACAGTAATTTCTTTGGGCAAGTTTTATGGTATAATCATAATGTTGCAAAACGAAAATGAAGGAAGGATATGAAATATGCATTTTCTGGTCACCGGAGGAGCCGGGTTCATAGGCTCGAATATGACAGACAGACTACTCAGTCTCGGACATAAGGTGACGGTATATGACGGGTTCATCACGGGCCACAGGGAGTATCTTAAGGAGGCTTCCAAAAATCCTGCTTTTAATCTCATAGAGGCAAGGCTTGAGGATGAAGATGTCCTCGGCGAGGCCATGAAGGGTGTGGATTTTGTCTTTCATTTTGCTGCAAATGCGGATGTGAGACGAGGACTGGAGCATCCGCTTAAGGATCTCGAGCAGAATACGATAAACACGGCAAGGGTTCTTGAAGCCATGAGAAAGAACGGTGTGAAACGCATCGGGTTTTCTTCCACCGGATCGGTATACGGAGAGGCTGAGGTCATACCTACACCCGAGGATGCTCCGTTTCCGGTGCAGACCTCACTTTACGCGGCGTCCAAGGTGGCGGGCGAGGGTCTCATACAGGCCTACTGTGAAGGCTATGATTTTCAGGGCTATATATTCAGATTTGTATCCATACTGGGTGAGAGATATCCTCACGGTCATGTATATGATTTTTACAAGAAGCTTAAGGAGGATCCTACCAGCCTGTACATTTTGGGCGACGGACATCAGAAGAAGTCATATCTGTATGTCGGGGACTGTCTGGATGCCATCCTTACCGTGATAGACAGCTGCACGGACAAGGTAAATATCTTTAATCTCGGCACTGATGAATACTGCGAGGTAAATGACTCGGTCGGATGGATCACCAAACGCATGGGAGTCACACCCACACTGTCTTATTCGGGCGGCAGCAGGGGCTGGATAGGAGACAATCCGTTCATATATCTTGATACCGAAAAGGTACGGGCTCTCGGCTGGAAGCCGAAATATACCATAGAGCAGGCAGTGATCAAAACAGTAGAGTATATCATGGAGAATGAATGGCTTATAGAGTAGCTGCGGCGGACAGGGGATAAAGAGACAAAATGGAGCTTAAAGACTATATTTCGAATTATATAAAAGAAACGGTTAGGGTAGCAGACAGTCTGCCACAGGCTGAGATGGCCCGGGCTGTAGAGATATTGCGGGAGGTAAAAGCGAACGAGGGGAGACTCTTTATACTCGGAGTCGGAGGCTCAGCGGCCAATGCCTCTCATGCGGTCAATGATTTCAGAAAGATCGGAGGCATAGAAACCTATGCTCCGACCGATAATGTATCCGAGCTTACCGCGCGTACCAATGATGAGGGCTGGGATACCACATTTACGGAGTGGCTTAAGGTCTCACATATAAGGAATAAGGATGCGGTAATGGTGTTTTCTGTCGGCGGAGGCAGTGAGACGACAAGCCGGAATATTGTACAGGCACTCAGGCTTGCAAAGGAGCGGGAGGCAAAGATCATATCCGTCGTTTCCAGAGACGGAGGATACTCGAAGCAGGTGAGTGATGCCTGTATATTGATACCGGTAGTAGATGACAGCCGTATCACACCTCATGCGGAGGGGTTTCAGGGGATAGTCTGGCATCTGCTTGTCAATGCGCTTGATGCCTGACGGCGCTTTAACATCGCCTGCACACCGGCTTTCCGTGCATGCAATAATACAGTGTCACAGCCTGTGATAAAGGCTGCGATAGGAGGGTATATGGACTATAGGGATCTAAGGATAGATATATATGCTGACGGGGCGGATATCGCCACGATGAAAAAGCAGCATGATGAGGGCTTTGTCAAAGGCTTTACCACAAACCCCACCCTCATGAAAAAGGCCGGAGTGGAGGATTATCGCAGCTTTGCAAAGGAAGCCGCGGCAACAATAACGGATGCTTCTCTTTCCTTTGAGGTGTTTGCGGATGACTTTCCTACCATGGAAAAGGAAGCAAGGGTGCTGGCAGGCTTCGGAGACAATGTCTTCGTCAAGATACCCGTCACGAACACAAGGGGAGAGCACAGCACGGAGCTGATAAGGAGGCTGTCGCATGAGGGTCTGAAGCTCAATGTGACGGCGATATTCACATTAGAGCAGGTAAAGGAGGTGCTTGACGCGCTGGACCCGGGAGTGGAGGCCATAGTCTCCGTTTTCGCCGGACGCATCACGAATGCGGGGATAGACGCCGAGCCGGTGATCGCCGAGGCTGCGGAGCTCTCGCACAGGCACGGAAATGCGAAGGTGCTCTGGGCGTCGAGCAGGGAGATCTTTAACGTGATACAGGCCGAGAGATCGGGAGCCGATATCATCACGCTGACGGACGATATACTGAAAGCCCTGCCCACTATCGGCAAGGATCTGGACGAGTATTCTCTTGAAACCGTAAAAATGTTTTATAACGACGGAAAGGCACTGGGGTACAGGATACTATGATGCCCCGTATGGAGGACATACAGGTGGTGGTCATGATGGGAGGCGTGGGCTCACGTCTCGGCAGCATGGTGGCCGACTGTCCCAAGCCCCTGCTCCCGGTGGGGGACAGGCCGTTTTTTGAATACGAGCTGATACTTTTAAAGGCTGCGGGGCTTCGCAGGTTTTTGTTCTGTACGGGATACCTTTCCTCCGGGATAGAGGATCACTTTGGGAGCGGAGAGCGGTTCGGAGTGAGTATAGAGTATCAGCGGGATTCGGTGAGTGAGGACGATAAGGCTGCACTCCTGGGGACAGGAGGGGCTTTAAGGCATGCATATCCTAAGCTTGACGAAGACTTCATGCTGGTGTATGCAGATTCATTTATGGATATTGATTACAGAGAGGTGGTCTGCCGTTATTATGATGCGAAGCGTAACGGGGCTCTTTCTCTCATGACTTTGCTGCATAACGGCGGCAGGTTTGATAAGAGCAATGTCATATATACGGACAGTCTGAAGCTCTATGACAAGATGAACGCCACCCCCGATATGGACTATATAGACTACGGAGTCAATATGTTCTCACGTTCCGTGCTCGACGGATACGATGATGGGGACATATTTGATCTTTCGGATATACAGCATGCTCTTTCGCTAAAGGGAGCGCTTGAAGGACTGGTGGTCAGGAAGCGCTTTTATGAAATAGGCAGACCCGATCCGTACAGAGAGTTTATCGCCTATGCCGGGGACAGGTTTGATACTCCGCATAAGGCGGCATTTCTTGACAGAGACGGCGTGCTCAATGAGATAGTGTACAATGAAGATACGGAGCAGCTCGATTCACCGCTGCGGGTATCGGAATTAAAGCTCCTGCCGGGAGCCGCAGAGGCGGTAAGGACATTAAAAGCAAACGGGTATTATGTTTTCGTTGTGACCAATCAGCCCGCAGCAGCCAAGGGCAAGACCGATCCGGGAAGCCTCTGGGATATAAACAAAAAGCTTATTGAGCTGATCCCGGAGATAGATGAGGTATTCATGTGTCTCCATCATCCAAAGGGGGATGCAAGAAGCACTGAAAGGAACCTCATAGGTCCCTGCTCATGCAGGAAGCCGGGGACGGGGATGATAGATGAGGCCTGTGCCAGATACGCAGTAGACAGGAGCAGCTCGTTTATGGCAGGAGACAGCTTTACCGATATAGAGTGCGGACGGACAGCGGGGCTTAAGACTGTATTTATCGGTGATTATAAGTGTGATGTGTGCTCGAGGCTGCGCTTTGTAAAGCCGGATATCGTCACGGATACTCTGGCGGCGGCGGTGGACAGACTGATCTGATGGAGATGAGCTGATAATGATCAAAAGGATGATCGATAATTATATATGCCTCATATATCCTGTCTTTACGCTCATTTATTTTCTTTACGTTTTTAACGATCGTATCAGGACGGGCGTCACCATGACGTTCTTTCTGGCCGTGGGTATCATAGGGATATTCGCTCTGCGGTATATCAGGGTCAGTACTACCGAGGACGTGGTCTTCGGGATATATATCCTGTACAATCTCATATCCGGGATATGGTGTGTGGCATATGGCATGCCGGTATCCGTATATGCAGGGGAGGTATCGACGACCCTTCTGCCGATGTTCCTGTACTACGCGGGGAGAGGCTTCGGGGACGAAGAGGCTGCAAGGTATTACCACGGCTTTATCATAGCGGCGCTTATGATGGGCGGAATAGGTGCCGTGTTTTATATCTGGGCACCGCAGTTCTATATAGATTTTTCCTATGTGAACGAGTTTATCTCAAAGGCAGACGTGCCGACCATGAGAGTGAGGATGAACTCCATCATCGGCTCGGGACCTATGGGATGCTTTGTGGCTTATTCCATGTGCGCATCGGCATTTTTCCTAAGAAGAAAGACACGGAATGATAAGATAATCGGCATCATTTATATGATACTTTCGATAATCTTCTCTTTCATGGCAAACCAGAGATCGGCGATGTTCTGCATCATTCTCATGCTGGTATTCTTCAATTTCGTGGATTTCACGGTAGACAGGAGCAGACCTTTGAAATATCTGTGGATGGAGATAGCCGCGCTTGCAGCGCTGCTTGCCGGCATTTTTATATTTGCCAGAGAGGTGTTTGACAAGTTCTGGATAAGACTGGCATCCATACCGTCTGGCTTTGGAGAGAGAGCGGGCTTTTGGGTAAATGTGGTAAACAGGACGCACAATATATGGCTGGGAGACGGTCTGGGGAGCAGAGGCCACAGAGCTGCGGAATATCAGCAGTATATAGTGGCAGATGGCGGACTGGTAAAGCTCTATGTTGAAATGGGTCTGATAGGTACGTCCCTTATCATATTTGTTGTTTATTTAGTTTACATAAAATCAATAAAGAACGTGAGCAGGACGGTGCCGGAAATTGCCATCATAACATCAGCTATATTAATGTCTATAGGCTCAAATGTCCTTGAAATGGAGCTTTGTGCTCCGATCGTATACTTTGCGCTGGGCAGGGCAGTAAGGCAGCTCAAGGGGGACGGCATCACATGAAGCCGATCGCTCTGTATCTGCCACAGTTTCATTCCTTTAAGGAAAACGATGAATGGTGGGGTGAGGGCTACACCGAGTGGACTGCGGTACGGCGGGCAAAGCCTGTCTACAGGGGGCATATCCAGCCAAGGATCCCCGGCGACGGAGATTATTATGATCTCTCGGATGAGAGCGGAGCAAGGCTTAAGCTGCAGGCTGAGCTTGCAAATAAGTACGGGATATACGGCTTTTCATTTTATCAGTATTATTTTACGGGTCATAAGCTTATGGAACGTCCGCTTGAGATACTCCTCAACCATCCGGAGATCGATATGAGGTACTGTATCACATGGGCTAATGAGACCTGGACCAGGGCATGGTATGACAAGCAGGATGAGGTGCTGCTCAGACAGCAATACGGCGGTGAGCAGGAATGGAGGGAGCATTTCAGGTATCTGCTGCAGTTTTTCAGAGATGAGAGATATATAAAAAAAGACGGGAAACCGGTATTCTGTATTTACAGGACGTTTGATATAGCGGAGCTCAAAGCTATGCGGGACTGCTTCGAGGAGCTTGCAGCAGAAGCCGGGCTGCCGGGTATTTATCTGGTCGGAGGAAGGACTGCTGCCGGGCTTGATCACAGAGGGATATGCGATGCTTATTACTGCTTTGAGCCGGGATATTCGCTTAAGCATGGTCTGACCGTGGCCAAGAAGGCCGGCTATGATCTCTCTACGGCTGTCAGACATGCGTTCAATATGATATTTCACGGAGAGGTGCTTGAAAGACGCATACCTGTTGACTGGATATATGATGCTATACTCAGGCGTGATTATGCTCCGAATGAGTACCCCGGGATCATTGCGAGATGGGACAATACCCCAAGACGCGGATACAAGGGGCTGGTATATACCGGAGCTGCGGCAGAGAAGTTCGAAGATGTATTATGTAAACTATCCGACAAGATAAATGATGACCGCTTTGTCTTCATCAACGCATGGAATGAGTGGGGAGAGGGAGCAATGCTTGAGCCTGATACGGTCGAGGGTTATTCCTATCTTGAGGCCGTAAGGAGGTCTGTGGACAGGTGCAAGGGTATGGAGCCGGATCCGGCAACCGGCAATTGATGTAAACGTGGAGGCTGTGAAGATATGATAATAGTCAGAAGCCCGCTGAGGATATCGCTCGGAGGAGGAGGGACCGATCTCCCCTCATACTATGAGGAAAATGAGGGATTCCTTATAACTGCGGCCATGAATAAATATGTGTATATCACAATGCATGAAAACTTTAACGATGAGATACTTGTGAAATACTCAAAGAACGAAAGAGTGAGGAATGCAGACGATATAGATCATCCCATATTCAGAGAGTGTATAAAAATGCTGGAGCTTGGCGATGAGAGATTTGAGATACAGTCAATGGCGGACATACCTGCCGGTACCGGGCTGGGCTCATCCAGCAGCTTTACCACAGCACTGCTCAGGTGTCTGCATGAGTACAAGGGAGAACCGGTGACAGCCGAGCAGCTTGCAAGGGAGGCCTGCGAGATTGAGATGGTAAGGCTTAATGAGCCGATAGGCAAGCAGGATCAGTACATTGCCGCATACGGCGGGATACGGGCCATGTGGTTTCGCAGGGATGGCTCGGTCGATGTCAGGAGTGTAAATATGTCAAGGGAGACACTTTACAATCTTGAAGACAATCTGGTCTTATATTTTACGGGTTTTGAGAGGTCAGCCTCACAGATACTGAAGGAACAGGATGATAAGACCAAAGCATCAGACAGCGACATGAAGGCAAATCTCGATATGGTGAAGCAGATGGGACTGGACAGCCTGAAAGCCTTTGAACGCGGAGAGCTGCGCAGGTTTGCGGATATCATGAAGCAGCACTGGGAGATAAAGAAAAAAAGATCGGGACACATGACCAATCCCGAGATAGATGAATGGTATGACTATGCCATGGCCAACGGTGCGCTTGGAGGTAAGCTTATAGGTGCCGGGGGAGGCGGCTTTTTGATGTTTTATTCGGAGGACAAGGTAAGGCTGCGTGAAGCAATGAGGAAGATCTGCCTGAAAGAGGTGCGGTTCCGGTTTGAAAATCAGGGTACGAGATTAGTATATTAGGGATGTGCTACAATGTCAGATAAGCCTAAGATAACAGTGATCTCCATAATCTACAAGGTCGAAAGGTTTCTCCCTAAAGCAATAGAGAGTATGCTGTCCCAGACATACAGCAACCTTGAGATACTGCTCGTGGTGGGAGTGAAGCAGGATGCTGCGGTCAATGATGCTGCCGTACAGACCCGGCCGACGTCCGGGGATCTGGAGATATGCAGGAAATATGCTGAAAAAGATCCGCGTATAAGGATCATAGAGACACCGGCAAAAGGTACCGGTGATGCCCGCAACAAGGGACTTGATGCGGCAACAGGCGAATATATCGGTTTTGTTGACGGAGACGACTGGGCAGAGCCCGATATGATCGAGCACCTTTACACCAATCTGATCGGGCACGATGCCGGGATCTCCGTATGCGGCAAATACAGCGAGTATGATGACCGGTCGGAGGCTGATCCGATGGCGCCCGTAAGGGATATGGAGCCTAAAGACGCCTTTGATATGATACTCAGAGGAACCGGGTTTTTCTTTCATTGCTGGGACAAGCTTTTTAAGGCATCGATATTTGACGGGCTGAGATTTCCGGATGACAGATATCTCGAGGACAGGTATGTAATAGACAAGGCGTTAAACAGGGCAGGCCGTATTGTATATGACCCTGTACCATTGTATCATTACAGAGTGAGGGGAGACAGTCTCTCCAGAGTGAGGGATATGGCTGAGTACAATACAGACGCTGACAGCGAATTCTGTAAGTATGCCTGTGGCGTAGATCCGTCTCTTAAGGATATTGCCGGGGCTTTTCTGCTGTATGACCATCTGACCTGTATACAGAATTATCTGTTGTATTTTAAGGGACAGGCTCAGGATACCGAGAGAATGAGGAAGAGATACAGGGAGCACATGGACTATATCAGGTCAGTCGGAGAGAGTATCGGCAGCAATCCCGAGGTTAGCAGATCCCTGAAGCTGAAGAGGCTGATGGCACTATACGCGCCATGTGTACTGAAGTACATCACAAAGAGACATGTGAGACAGATAGAAAATGACAAAAAGTTTCAGTAAGGATAATTATCCGAATCTCTACGGTAAAAGGATACTTTTTATATGCAGAGAGACTTATTCAAAGCCGCTCTGGTTTCTTGCACGCGATCTGAAGGACACAAACGAGGTCGCGGCGTTCTATATAATGTCGGCCGAATGCACCTACAACAAGTGTTATTATAATGAGCACACGATATATGAGTGGCGTGAAAGGCTGCCGGACGTGAAGCTCTATGATGTCGCGGATATATGTGACAGCTTTGTGGAGGGCTTTAAGAGGACGGCAGAGCCCTTTGATCCGGAGTATCTTGATATGCTCGAGAGGGAATATACGCATTTCAAGGGGCTGGGATTGCAGCTGATGGCGAGTCAGGAGAATACAAGGCATTATCATTACAGAAAGTACTGGCCGCTGACATCCGACGCAGAGAACAAATACTGGCTGGAGCTTAATTACAAAAAGATCATAAGCATACTTGAGGAATACAGACCGGATATCATACTGGATACCGACAATGCCGAGCTTCAGAGGACGGTCCTTTCCGAGGTCGCATATAAGATGGGCATACCCTGTGAGACCATAGAATACAGTAAATACGGGTTTTACAAATATCCCAGCTTTCAGAATGCCTACGGTATCGATCCCTATTTCAGACAGCTTTATGAGGACTCTCTAAAGCTGTCTGAGGAGGATATGAGAGAGGAGTATGCTTATATCAATGACTTTAGGGCAAAGAGCTCCATCATGAACAGGGAGTTTGACGGCTCCGTCACGAGCCAGTATGAGCGGACTCCGCTGATAAAGTCGATGAAGATACTGCTCGGAAAGTGGAATTATTTCTGGAATCAGGATCATACCGCAGGAAACGGCAAAAGGAAAAAGCAGTCCGGCATGCTGTATGCGGTGACCGCACCCTACCTAAAGTATTACTTTGATGTGGAAAGATACAAGAGAAAGCTGCTCGTGCCCAACAAATACTTTGAGGATCCCGTAGAGGGAGAAAAATATGTATATATGCCGCTGCATCTGATACCTGAGTCATCGGTATTCGTAAAGGCATCCTACTATGTGGATGAGCTCAATCTGATCGAGCAGGTATCAAAGTCGCTGCCTGTAGGCTGGAAGCTCTATGTCAAGGAGCATCAGGCCATGCTCGGAGAGAGGGATCTGTCTTTTTACAAAAAGGCAGCGGAGCTTCCAAATGTGAGAGTGGTACAGCTCAATTATTACAAGGATCCCAAGCCATGGATAACAAAGGCTCAGGGTGTGGTGACGATCACCGGCACCGCAGCGTATGAGGCGGCTCTTATGGGGAAGCGGAGCATAGTCTTCGGAGATGTACCCTTCAGCCTGATAGACGGGATCACGCGTATACGCTCCTTTGAGGATCTGCCGGAGGCTGTCAGGGGTTTCGGGGAGACGGACAATATACATTCTGCGGCTGCCTATATCCATGCGGTAAAGCAGGCGGGCAGCGAGGTAAAGATATTTTATCTCATGGATGAGGCAGAGGAGATATTTGCCGGCAGACATGAGGAATCGGAGGAGTTTGACAGGGAACTGACGGTATTATTGGATTTCTATGAGAAAGGAATGGAGAGTTACAGGAGATGGAAAGCACAATCATAAGCAGGCTTAAGGAAGGCAGATTCGTACTTATTGCCGAAATAGGTGTGAATTACTATGATATCGCCGAGAAGCTGGGGATATCCAACATGGAGGCGGCAAAGCTGATGATAAAGGAGGCGCGCGAAGCCGGTATCCATGCGGTCAAGTTTCAGACCTACAAGGCGGAGACGCTCGCAGCCAAGGACTCCCCGTCCTACTGGGACAGGTCGGAGGAGCCTACGGGCTCGCAGTATGAGCTTTTCAGAAAGTTTGATTCCTTTGGAGAGAAGGAGTACAGGGAGCTTAAGGAATATGCCGATGAACTCGGGATAGAGTTTCTATCTACCGCGTTTGATTATGAGAGCGCGGATTACCTTTATGAACTGATGAACGTGTATAAGGTCTCGTCCTCGGATCTTTCCAACATCCCGTTTATAGAGTATCAGGCTAAGAAGGGAAAGCCGGTGATACTGTCGATAGGCGCATCCGAGCTTGACGAGATAGAAAGAGCCGTGGATACCATACGCTCGGTAAATGACAGGGAGCTGGTGCTGCTGCACTGTGTACTGGAGTATCCCACACCGCTCGAGCACGCCAATCTGCTCAAGATACGTTCACTTAAACAGCAGTTTCCGGACTGTTATATAGGATATTCCGACCATACCAAGCCTACAGAGGAGTGTGACGTTGCAAAGGTGGCCTATAATATGGGAGCACAGATCATAGAGAAGCACTTCACTCTGGATAAGACCCTTAAGGGAAATGACCATTATCATGCCATGGACCCCACGGATGCAAAGAGGATACTGGAGTCAGTGGAGCGCATGGATATGCTGAGGGGCAGAGGAGAGCTTACCGCGCTCGACAGCGAGGCAGGGGCAAGGTTAAATGCCAGACGCTCGATAGTCGCGGCAAAGGATATAGCGGAGGGAGAGCTCGTCACAAGGGACAAGCTTACCTTCAAGCGTCCCGGCACGGGTATCTCACCTACTGAGATCGGTATGGTGATAGGCAGGACGGCTGCCTGTGACATAGCTGAGGATACCATATTAAAGCCTGAGATGCTCAGGGACTATCCGGGTGCAGAGGCAGATGGCTGAGGATCATTCCAACAAAGCAGTACGATCCGGCATCTGGTACGTCATATCAAATGTACTCATACGGGCGGTAGGCATCATCACCGCTCCGGTATACACCCGTCTCCTGACCACATCGGAGACGGGTTTTGCAAATAATTTCAACAATTACGTATCCATATTTTATGTTGTGACCGGACTGTGTCTCATATACAGCGTAGGACGGGCAAAGCTCGACTATGAGGGCAGAGCGTTTGATGAATATATGTCTGCCGTTCAGGGTCTGTCGAGTCTCTTCGGACTGGCGCTTTTCGCAGGAGTGGCAATATGCATACCGGATACCGGCATGCTCGGCTATAACAGACTGATAGTACTCATACTGTTTGGCTATATGTGCCTGTATCCCTCCATAGACTACATGCAGTACAAGCTCAGATTTGAGTACAGATACAGGGAAAACATAGCAATATCCGTATTTATCACCATCGTCACCGTAGTACTTTCGGTGGCTCTTATACTCCTGATGCCGGAGGACAAGGGCTTTGCGAAGATACTCGGCACCGTGATCCCGTCAGCTGTCATAGCCCTGGGGTGCTATATCGTCCTGCTTAAGAACGGGAGGAAAATGGTTGACATAAATATGTGGAAATATGCTCTGCGTATCGGTATCCCGATGATACCTCACGGGCTGGCAATGATACTTCTTGCAAGAATAGATGTCTCCATGATCTCCGATATGTGTGATTATTCCGCGGTAGGTCTCTATACCTCTGGATATACCATAGGTACTCTGCTTATGTTTGTGGTCAACGCGGTCGGAAACGCCTGGGTTCCCTTATTCAACGAAAGGCTGGATGCGGGTGATACAGCTGCGATAAGACGGGACAACAGGATACTGATGGAGGCCGGATGCTTTATGACTGTTTGTTTTATCGCGGTAGCGCCGGAGTTTGTGAAGCTGCTGTATGCTAAGCCGTATTGGGAGTCCATGTGGGTGGTGGCTCCGGTGGCTCTCGGCACGCTGTGCCAGTATTTTTACACCAACTATGTGAATGCCGAGCTTTTCTATAAGAAAACCGCGCTTATAGCATTGAATTCATGTATAGCGGCAGGGATAAACATAGCTCTCAACTATATCTTTATAAAGAGCTACGGATATATAGCTGCGGCATATACGACGCTTGCGGGATATTTTATACTGATGATCCTGCACTATGTCGCAACGACATATCTGCTTAAGAAAAAGATATATAATGACGGATACTACTTTATTATACTGACTGTAACGATGGCAGCCGGTATCCTGCTGTGTACGATGTACGGGAGTGTGTTGCTGCGCTATGCCGCCGCTGCAGCCATTATCGCGGCATTTGCCTTTATTTGGAGGCATGACATACAGAGCTTCCTGCAGATGCTGAAGTCAAAGAAAAGCACATAAAATCGCAAAGCGCATCTAACTGCTTTATATGGCGTTTGATGCCAACAACATGATATACTAATAGCAAATTTTAAAGAAGGACATCACATAGGATGAAGATACTTATAGTCATACCCGCAAGAGGCGGTTCGAAGAGGATACCGAGGAAGAATGTCAGGATAATGAACGGGAAGCCGCTCATATTGTATTCCATCGAGAATGCCAAGCGTCTCGCAAGAGAATATAACGTGGACATATGCGTATCGACGGATGATGAGGAGCTTGCAGGTATCGCGGAGGGAAGTAAGGTTGACATAATATGGAGAGACGAACGTCTTTCCGCTGACAATATCACACTTGATCCCGTGGTATTTGATGCAATGATGAAGATGGAGAGAGAGAAGGGGGACACATATGATGTCGTGATCACGATGCAGGCGACATCTCCCACGCTCAGGGCATCCACTCTTCTGAGCGCGGTCGAAAGGTTCATTGATTCGGATCTGGATACCATGATCTCCTGTGTGAACCGTCCGCATCTGTCATGGACCGAGCGCGACGGCAGGATAGTAAAGAACTACGAGAAAAGGCTTAACTCCCAGGAGCTGCCGAGCAATTATCTGGAGTCGGGAGCCTTCGTCATCACGAGGAGGGGCTGTGTCACCGAGAGCTCGAGAATAGGCGATAATATCACGGTATATGAGACCGATCCCAAGGAGGCTGTGGATATAGACTCGGAGGAGGACTGGATAGCGGCGGAGTCCATATTAAAGCGTAAGAGGATACTGATGCGCTGTGTGGGGAAGCCTGCGCTCGGCATGGGACATATATACAGATGCCTGTCGATAGCCTACAAGCTTATAGGCAATGACATACTTTTCGTTACGGACAAGGAAAGCACTATAGGAAGGGCAAAGCTTGACGAGTCGTACTTCCCGTATGAGATCATAGGAGATGATGAGGAATACGAGAAGGTGCTTAAGAACTATATGCCCGATATCGTGATAAACGACGTGCTCGATACCGAGGAGGCTCTGATAAAGCTTGAGAGGAAGTATACGAGGCGGATAGTCAACTTTGAGGATATGGGTCCGGGAGCATGGTTTGCGGATGCCGTGATCAACGCTCTCTACGAAAACAGACCCAATAAGCCCGGTCATGTGTATGAGGGCTCCGATTATTACTTCATACGTGATGAGTTCCTTACCGAGAGACCCAAGGAGTTTTCATCAGAGTGCAGGAATATCATGATAATGTTCGGTGGAGTGGATCCGGCGGATCTCACCGGGAAGCTGTACGATATATGTCAGGTACTGCATCCCAAGATGCCGGGAGTGGAGTTCCATTTTATCACGGGCTTTGCTTATGCACACAAGGAAGAGATCATAAGCATGCCGGCCATGAATATATATGTCCATCATGATGCCAAAAGGGTATCGGGATATATGAAAAAGGCTGATATGTGCATCACCAGTCAGGGACGTACCGTATTCGAGCTCGCATCCATGGGAGTACCGGCCATAGTCCTCGCGCAGAATGAAAGAGAGGCCGAGCATGTATTTGCCGGAATGGGTAACGGATTTATCAATCTGGGACTGGGGGAGAAGGTAGATACCCTCACCATAATAAAGACGATAATGTGGCTTGCCGATATGCCGCACGTGAGATCCGAGATGCGCGATCTGCAGCTTTCAAGGAAGTTTGAGAAGGGGCAGCAGCGTGTGATAAGGATCATACTGGGAGAGGATAAGTGAGGGCTGCCATTATAAATACCGTCATAGGCACCGGAAGTGTAGGCCGCATAGCCTGCGGTACCGCGGATGAGCTGCTGGCACACGGAGATGAGGTGCTGCTCTGCAGAGGCAGGGGAGATGCCGTGCCCGGCTATGACAATTACAGGATTGGCTCTGACCCCGATATGTATGCACACGGTGTCCTGAGCCGTATCACAGACCGTCACGGACTCTACAGCAGGGGCGCGACTAAGGCGCTGCTCAAAAGGCTCGAGGAATATAAGCCTGACATAATACAGCTCCATAACGTCCATGGATACTATCTGAGCTATCCCATGCTTTTTGAATGGCTCAAGGGCTATGGATGCCCTGTAGTGTGGACACTGCATGACTGCTGGGCCTTTACCGGTCACTGCGTGCATTATGAGTACAGGGGCTGCACGAAGTGGAAGGATGCAGGCTGTGGCAGCTGCCCGGAGAGCAGGGAATATCCTGCGTCATATATCTGCGATAATTCATCAGCAAACTACCGGAGAAAAAAAGAAAGCTTTACGGGAGTAAGAGGTATGCACCTCGTGACTCCGTCGGTATGGCTCAGGTCACAGGTGGGGATGTCGATGCTTTCGGAATATCCTGTGGATGTGATAAATACAGGCATAGATCTGGAGACCTTCAGGCATACAGACTCCGATATCAGGGAAAGATACGGTATAGGAGACAGGGTACTGATACTCGGAGTGGCCAATCCCTGGAGAGAGAGAAAGGGCATGTTTGACATGGCAAAGCTGGCCATGAGACTTGATCCGGAAAAATATGTCATTGCCATGATAGGGCTGAAAAAAGGACAGATGCATCTCCTCCCTCCCCATATCATAAAAACAGGTCATACAGACAGCGTAAGGGAGCTTGCGGAGTGGTATTCCACGGCAGATATTTATGTAAACCTAACGTGTGAGGATACGCTTCCCACCGCAAATATCGAGGCTCTTGCCTGCGGTACCCCGGTGATCACATACAGAGCCGGAGGGAGCCCCGAGACAGTGGATGCCGCGGGTGATAAGGAGCCGGTGACAGGGCTTGTCACTGAAAGAAACGACATCCCGGCAGTGATCTCAGCCATAGAGTACTTCGGGCACAAGGAGGCTAAGGTGAGCGAAGCCTGCCGCGCTCAGGCACTCAGATTTGATAAGAAGGATAAATTCAGAGAGTATTATGAGCTTTATCAAAAGATTTAAGAACTCAATAATAGCACTTCTCGCTCTTACAATGTACGGCAGCTGCATGGCCTCTCTTTTTCTGCTGCTCGGGATAGAGAACTGGCAGATCCTTGATATCTCGCGTACATCTATCATAATGGCATTCACCTTTACGGTAATGGGCTTCCTGCTTGTAAGAGCCTACGGAGGCTTTGACGTGGGTGTGAGGAAGTCCAGACCGATCGTCATATCTCTGTCGCTTGCGATCATACTGGATGATATCATCACATATCTTGTGCTCATCATAATGAATACGAATGACGCAAACGGCAAGAGGGTGGTCTTTACATCATTTGGTTTTCTGCTGCTCGCCATGCTGGTGCAGACAGTATTCATAGCTGTCTTCACACGGCTTGGAAATGCCTTCTATTTTTATGTAAACCCGGCTGAAAAGGCACTTATTGTGGTCGGAGAGGCTTCTGAAGCGGAAAAAGTGAGGGAAGCGGTATCAATATTTCGTATGAGATATGAAATATATGACACGGTAGTGCAAAGTGATAACAAAATAGCGGAAAAGATAAAAAATGCCGATAGTGTGTTCTTTTATGACGTTTCAAAGGAACGTCTCGACGAGCTGACGGGACTTTGCTACGGCCTCAGAAGGTCGGTTTACATAAACCCGAACATTACAGACATACTTCTTCACTCGGGCAAGGAGGTCTTTTTTTCCGATCTTCCCTTTTATCATACTGAGGCGAGACATATTACCTTCGAGCAGAGAGTGATAAAAAGACTCGGTGATATCAGCATAGCCTTCATCGGTCTTATCCTTACGTCTCCGCTCTTTCTTATCGCAGCCATAGCCATACGAAGAGAGGATGGCGGCAGAGTATTTTTCAGACAGGAGAGAGCCACGGTAGGCGGCAGGATCTTTGAGATAATAAAATTCAGGACCATGAAGGAGCATGACGGGGAGGATTTTTCGGCTACCAAGGGTGATGACAGGATCACCTCAGCCGGAAGGTGGCTCAGAAAGTACCGGATAGATGAGCTGCCGCAGCTCATAAATATACTCAGGGGAGATATGAGTCTGGTCGGTCCGAGACCGGAGATGCTTAAAAATGTCGAAGAATATACTGCCGATCTTCCGGAGTTCAGATACAGACTGAGGATGAAGGCAGGTCTGACCGGATATGCCCAGGTGATGGGTAAATACAATACCACAAGCCGTGACAAGCTTATGCTGGATCTCATGTATATCGAGAACTTCAGCATCGCGGGGGATATACGTATACTCCTGCAGACGATCACGGTGCTGTTTACGGCAGATGAGTCCACGGAGGCATTTGATGGCAGGTGAGCGCAAGGATGATATAAAGGTATCGGTCATTACCATCTGCATGAATGCCGAAAAGACGATAGCGGATACATTTGAATCCATGCTGGCACAGACCTATGACGGACCTATAGAGTATGTAATAAAGGACGGGGTATCCACAGACAGGACTTTAGAGATCGCCGAGTCCTACAGAAAGAGGTTTGAGGAGCGCGGCATAGACTTCAAGGTATTCAGTGAGCCCGATAAGGGCATATATCATGCCATGAACCGGGGGATAGACCTGACTACGGGAGAGCTCATCGGGATGATAAACGCCGATGACAGCTACGAGCCCGGGTGTATCCGCGCTGTGGTGGACAGATACAGGGAGACGGACTTTGATCTGTGCTTCGGGGATCTGAAGGTGGTACTGCCTTCGGGAAAAAGCTTTATCAAAAAGGCAAGATACAGAAGATATACGACATCCAGAGACTGGAATCATCCCACTCAGTTTGTGAAAAGGCAGATATATGACAGGTTCCGGTTCAGATGTCTGAATATCTCCGATGATATGGATCTGTATTTTGCGGTAAAGAAGACCGATGCGAGGATAGTAGTGATAAACGAAGTGCTCGCCGACTTTAATATAGGCGGGGTATCCAGCAGGATACCGGTAAGGCAGATACCCGAAAGGATAAAAAGGCGTTATATGGTATACAGGATCAACGGCTACAGCAGGCTGTATATCTTTGAATGCGTCGGATTTGAGCTTGTGAAGTTTCTGGGGGCGAATTTTGGTTAAGACACTGGTACTGATATCCAATTATTTTAATCATCATCAAAAGGCCTTCTGTGACGAGATGTACAAAAAGCTCGGGGACGGCTTCAGATTTGTGGAGACCGAGCCCATGGAGGAGTTTCGCTCAAAGATGGGATGGGGCAGGGAGGGTATCCCCTCCTATGTACTGAAATGCCATCTTGGCGAGGAGAATGACAGGCTTGCCCTGAAGCTTTCGGAGGAGGCCGACGTGGTGATCATGGGTACGGCTCCCGAGAAATACGTAAAAAAAAGACTGGATGCCGACAGGCTCACCTTCAGGCTGTCCGAACGCGCGCTAAAGGAGGGAAGATGGAAGATATTCGTACCCTATCTGGCGAAAAAGTTTTATATCAATCATATATCGAGACGGGGCAACAGATACCTGTACTGCCTTTGCGCGGGAGCATACGTTGCTTCGGATTTTGAGTTCCTTTTGGGATCGTATCGCGATAAATGCTATAAATTCGGCTATTTTCCTTTTCCGGAGACAAAAACCTATGAGGAGCTTAGTGCGCTCAAGCTGCAGAATGAGCACATTAAGATCCTGTGGTGCGGACGTTTCCTTAAGCTGAAGCGGGCGGATCTGCTCGTACGTGCCGCGTCAGCCATGCAGAAGAAGGGGTACGATTTTGAGCTGGAATTTGTGGGTGACGGAGAAGAGGAGAAGCATATAAGGGAGCTGGTAAAGGAGTGCGGTCTGGAGGACAGGACAGCCTTCATGGGCTATATGTCTCCCGAGGATACAAGAGCCGAGATGGAAAAGGCAGATATATATGTCTGCACCTCCAACAAGCTGGAGGGCTGGGGAGCCGTGATATACGAGGGCTTGTCTGCGGGCTGTGCCACCATTGCCACCTCTGCTGCCGGAGCCACCCCGTTCCTTATAAAAGACGGGGAAACAGGATATGCATACCGGTCCGGTGACTGGAGAAGCCTTGCGGACAAGCTGGAGCTGTACCTTAAGGATGCGGAGGGAGCGCATCTTATGGGCAGGAGAGCCTATGAGCTCATGCAGATACAGTGGAATCCGGCTGAGGCAGCTGAAAGAGTGCTCACGGTATCGGAGCATCTGATAAGGGGAGAGAGCTTCTTCTTCAGCGCCGGACCCCTGAGCAAGGCACCGCTCATATACGAGCACCGGTATAAAGGATGAAGAAGATATTATATCTTATGGAATACCCGATAGACCTGCCCGGAGGGGCTCAGATGTCCACATTGTCCGTGTGTGACGGTCTTTCGGCGCGCAGGGATGCAGGATATGAGCCTGTGGTCATATGTCCGAAGCTGCTGACACACAGTGTGGCGGATTACCGTTTCAGGATACTCGAGTATGACATGGGTGACAGCAGGGGCCTGAATCTCTTGAAGCGGATAAAGGCTTTTAAGAAATATATAAGGGCTGAAAGGCCCGACCTCATCCATATAGAAATGTCAGAGTCACTTATCACATACGGCTTCATCAGACGGAAATTTAGGGAAATCCCTTACATATATACTGACAGAGGACTTCTTTTCGGGTACAGGAAGCGCAGCAGGCTCTTTATGGATCCGGTGCTTAGGGATGCACGTATGCTCGTGACCACCACCGAGTATAATAAAGGGCTCTGGACCGAGGGATCCGACATCAGACCCATCAGCGTGATCTACAATACCATATCGTCAGGATATTTCGGCAGCTATGACCCTGATAAGCGTATCAGGCATGATAAGCCGGTGATAGGTCTTGCAGGCAGGATATGCGTTGAGAAGGACTGGCCCTTTGCATGCAGCTTTATCGATGCTCTGGCTGACTCGGGAGCGGATTTCAAGGTGGATATAGTGCTCTCTACCTTTGAAAAGGGTGATGAAGAGCAGGTCAGGGAGATATACCGCCGGCTTACGGAAAGTATCGGAGAAGATAATGTGACGCTCAGACAGGAGCTTACCCAGGCTGAGATGGCTGATTATTACTACGGGGTGGATATTTTTCTTATGACAAGCCAGTTTGAGTCGTTCGGAAAGGCTGCGGTAGAGGCCATGAGCAGGAAATGTGCGGTAGTTTCCACAGCTATAGGAGGGCTGCCCGAGGTATTGGGACTGGAGGGGAATCTGTATTCAAAGGTTGACATAAATAAGGGAGTAGACTGCGTCAGATCGCTTATGGACGATCCGGAAAAGCTCGAAGAGCAGAGAGAGTATTTCTACCGGAGATATCTGGACAGATACACAGAGGAGAAATATATAGAAAGGCATATAGAGCTCTACGATGGACTCACAGGATAAGGCAGCTTCCCCGATCAAGGGGTTTCTTACATATTTTTACGGCAATTTTGTGGTGCTGCTGCTGGGCTTTATACAGACACCTCTGCTGACCCGCATACTCGCGACCGACGAATACGGCAAGACGGGTATGTTTGAGACTGCCGTCACTGTCATATATATCTTTGCCGTGCTGGGACTGGATCAGGCATATATCCGCTATTATTACGAGAAAGACATTGACCGCGTCGTACTGCTTAAGAGATGCCTGCTGCCTGCACTCGGTATAGTCGCTGTCCTTTCGGTGGTTTACATAATACTCTCGGACACAGCCAATGCTTTTCTGTTCGGAGCAACCGGCAGGGATGTGGTGGCACTTGTTGTAATATATACCTTTATCTCCGTGCTGGAGAGGTTTTTCTTCCTTGATGTCAGGATGCAGCAGAACGGAGTGCTGTACTCCAATATCAATATCATAGAGAAGGTGCTGTCGATCATTACGATAATCGCGGCGTTTTTCATGATCGGCAACGACTACCGTGTGGGACTGTATGCACTGGCGGTACCGTGGGGATGTACGACGGCATTTCTTATCATAAGGTTTCTGGTACAGCACAGGGGCTACAGACCGGACAGGCACGCCCAAGCCCCGTCATACAGGGAGCTGCTGTCTTACGGAGTGCCCTTTATCACCGTGCTGCTCATGGAGTGGGCATTATCTTCCTGTGACAGGATAGCGCTGAGGAGCTTTACGGACTTTGACGAGCTGGGTATATACAACGCAGGGATGAAGATAGTGATACTGCTCATAACCTTTAAGAATACGTTTATAGCATACTGGTCTCCGGTGGCCATGGAGAGATTTGAAAGCGGACAGGATGAGGAAAACCGGCTTTTCTTCCGCAAAGCCTATGATACGGTGGTATTTCTGTGTGTGACAGGGGCTTCTCTTCTGATACTTGCCAGACGGCTGATCGTACTGCTGCTCGGAGCGTCATACAGATCCGCCGGGAGTGTGATACCTTTTCTGACACTGATGCCGATATATGCTATCATGTTTGAGATAACAGTACAGAGCGTGAAGTATACAAAGAACGGACGATATCTGAATATAGCGAGTATCGTGGCTCTGTCGGCAAATATTGCGGGAAATATGCTGCTGGTGCCGAGGCTCGGAGGCATGGGAGCCGCGGTGACCACGGG
>CAJOME010000017.1 GCA_905235585.1 uncultured Lachnospiraceae bacterium
TATAATTGCCTACGGCAAGGGGCAAATCCTTGTATCGGCTTCTGTAATCTTTTTCACGCTCAGCGCAGCTAGTGCGCAGAGCTGTCTGAACAGTAACGATCCGTACCCTGCCGTGACCTTAGGTCTTATGGCAGGGTATTTGGTGTTACTGCCTGATACCGAGCCACGCGCTCGCCGTGGGGCTACGGGGCGATAGTGCCAACTGTTTGATTGCACGGTGCAGATTGACAATAACGGTTCATATTGTCAAAATATAAGACTGATACACAGATCATAGATAAGGAGAATGATCCATGGAAGGGAATAAAGAAGAGAAAAAGCGGATGCTGTCAGGCATACAGCCCAGCGGAGACCTGCATCTGGGTAATTATCTGGGAGCCATAAAGAACTGGGCAGACAGGGTAGATGACTATGAATGCTATTATTTCATGGCAGACCTGCATACCATTACGGTGAGACAGGAGCCGGCGGAATTAAGACGCAGATCGCTGGTCCAGCTTGCACAATATATAGCCTGCGGACTTGATCCCAAGCAGAATGTCCTCTTCCTGCAGTCGCATGTACCCGCACATGCTCAGCTTTCATGGGTATTAAACTGCTATACCATGTTCGGGGAGCTTTCCCGCATGACGCAGTTTAAGGACAAGTCTTCGAAGTATAAGGATAATATAAATGCCGGACTGTTTACTTATCCGGTGCTGATGGCGGCGGACATACTGCTCTACCAGCCCGATTACGTGCCGGTAGGGGAGGATCAGAAGCAGCATGTGGAGCTCACCAGAGATATCGCACAGCGCTTTAACAGCATATACGGGGAAGTATTTAAGATACCGGAGCCCTTTATATCAAAGGCGGGTGCAAGGATATACAGCCTTTCTTCTCCGGGTGACAAGATGTCCAAGTCCGATCCCAACGGATGCGTGTTTATAATGGACGAGCCGGATGTGATAATGAAGAAGTTTAAAAGAGCCGTGACCGACAGTGATACGGAGCACCCGGTAAGATATGATAAAGAGAATAAGCCCGGTGTGGCAAATCTGATGAACATCTACTCTACTCTCACCGGAAAGTCCTATGATGAGATAGAGAAGGAGTTTGACGGAAAGGGCTACGGAATATTCAAACCCGCCGTGGCGGAGACCGTGGCTGATACCCTGAAGCCTATCCGTGAAGAAGCAGACAGACTGTCCAAAGATAAGGCTTATCTTGACGGGGTGTATAAGGATGGTGCGGAAAGAGCATCGTATATCGCAGGCAAGACACTTCGCAAGGTATATAAGAAGGTAGGTTTATATCAGGGGTAGATCCACAAATTGTACTCATAGGGGATAATGGGTACAAAATGTGGATAAATGCCGGATTGTACACAAAAAAATACAATCCGACTGTTTATTTTTAATTTACGCTGACGATATAATATTTGGAACGAGTTTTGACTGGTTTCATTGTTGCGAAAGGAGGACATGATATGAGCATAAGGATCGGTTCAAATGTATCATCACTATACAGCGCAACCCGCCTAAATCCTGCGCAGGATATCGACAGAGCCTCCAGAGTAGAGCAGAAGCAGGACTTCGCGCTTGATCAGCAGGATGTCCGCAGCGGAAGCCAGTATGTGGCACAGGATCACGGCGGAGTAGTCCAGACCAGAGTATCTGATGCCAATGCTTTTCAGAAGGGCCAGCTCGACGGAAACAGGGAGCGCATAGAGGCTATGGCCGACAAGCTTTTCAGTAAGCTGCCGGATATTTTCAATGATATGCAGAAGCTTCCCGATACTGCTGCAGAGGATAAGGCAGCAGCTACCCGTGTGGCAGTCACCGAGAGAAATGCGGCAGCGGTCGCGGAGAGACAGGCACAGGCTGCACAGAGCGAAGAGCTCCAGAACTTCACGGTATAAACGAAATATGATACTGTTCAGACAGCTCTGCGCACTAGCTGCGCTGAGCGTGAAAAAGATTACAGAAGACGATACAAGGATTTGCCCCTTGCCGTAGGCAATTTTATTGGGCAAATCCAGTTGCTGTGAGCACCTGAAAGGTGTGAACAGTAACATATGATACTGAACCCTGCGTCACAGACGCAGGGTTTTTTGATGTATCCGCCGTACTGTGCTAAAATTAAAATATTATTTTTTGGGGAGGATATATAAATGGCACAGGACAAGGGAGCTTATTATATTACGACGGCCATTGCCTATGCTTCCGGCAAGCCTCATATAGGGAACACTTATGAGATAGTGCTTGCGGACGCTATAGCGAGATATAAAAGACAGCAGGGGTATGATGTATTCTTTCAGACAGGTACCGATGAACACGGCATCAAGATAGAGGAAAAGGCTAAAGCAGCCGGCATTACTCCCAGACAGTTTGTGGACGATGCATACCGGGAAATCCGGAGGATCTGGGATCTCATGAACACATCCTACGACAAGTTCATAAGAACCACGGAAGATTACCATGAGAAGCAGGTACAGAAGATATTTAAGAAGCTGTACGATCAGGGAGATATCTATAAGGGTTCTTATGAGGGCATGTACTGTACTCCCTGTGAGTCATTCTGGACGCCCTCCCAGCTGGTGGATGGTAAATGCCCCGACTGCGGACGACCGGTGCAGCCTGCGAGCGAAGAGGCATATTTCTTTAAGATGAGCAAATATGCGCCAAAGCTTATACAGTACATAGAGGATCATCCGGAGTTTATCCAGCCCACGGCAAGGAAAAATGAAATGATCAACAACTTTCTGAAGCCCGGTCTACAGGATCTCTGTGTGTCGAGGACTTCCTTCACATGGGGTATCCCGGTCACCTTTGATGAAAAGCATGTCGTCTATGTATGGCTTGATGCTCTGGTAAACTATATCACGGGTATAGGATATGATGCCGACGGAAACTATGGAGATCTGTATAAGAGTCACTGGCCTGCAGATCTGCACCTTATCGGTAAGGACATAGTCAGGTTTCACACGATCTACTGGCCTATCTTCCTGATGGCACTCAACGAGCCTCTCCCGAAGCAGGTCTTCGGACATCCGTGGCTGCTCGTCGGAGACGGCAAGATGAGCAAATCAAAGGGAAATACCATTTACGCGGACACACTGGTGGATATGTTCGGTGTGGATGCTGTCAGGTATTACATGATACATGAGATGCCGTTTGACAATGACGGGGTGTTCACATGGGATACCATGGTAGAGAGATACAACTCCGATCTGGCCAACACGCTCGGAAATCTCGTCAAACGTACGATCTCCATGGGAAATCAGTATATAGACGGAGTGATAAAGGACCGCGGAGCGAAAGAGCCCGTGGATGACGATCTGTATGCGGTAGCGCTGTCTGCAAAAGCAAGAGCAGAGGAAAGGATGGCTACACTGCACGTAGCAGATGCCATCACGGAGATATTCGAGCTCTTTAAGAGATGTAATAAATACATAGACGAGACTACACCGTGGATACTCGCAAAGGATGAGGATAAGAAGGACAGGCTTTCTACCGTTCTTTATAACCTTTGTGACTGTATCGTGATAGGTGCCACGCTGCTCTCTCCCTATATGCCGGATACGGCGAGAGCCATTCTGGAGCAGATGAATACCGGAGTAAGGGATTATGATGAGCTGGATAAGAGAGGCGCTTTTGTGTCAGGCACAAAGGTAACGTCAGATCCTGCGGTATTGTTTGACAGGAAAAAGCTCGAAGACGTACTGAAGGAGGTGGAGAGGCTTTACCCTCCAAAAGAGGAAGACGCATCAGAAGGGGCAGACGCTAAAGCCCGGCAGGACGGTACGGCAGCCGGAGAATATACTCATAAGGCAGAAGTAAGCATTGATGATTTTGATAAATTGGAGCTTCGCGTAGGCGTGATAAAGCAGTGTGAAGCCGTAGAGAAGTCCAAGAAGCTCCTGTGCAGCCAGGTGGATGTGGGTGACAGGACACTACAGATCGTATCCGGCATAAGGAAATACTATACGCCGGAGGAGATGGTCGGTAAAAAGGTCATGGTCATCACCAATCTGGCTCCGGCGAAGCTTGCCGGAGTAGAGTCGCAGGGTATGCTGCTCTGCGCCGAGGGTCCTGATGGCAGTCTCGCGCTCATGACCCCGGAGAAGGAAATGCCCGCAGGAGCAGGGATCAGCTGAAAAGAGGCGGATAATGAGAGAGTTCAGTATCGACAGCAGGGATATGAAGACTAAGCTCGCATGCTATGCGTGGGAGCCCAAAGAGGAGCCTGAGGCCATACTTGTCTTTGTACATGGCATGACTGACTATGCGTTAAAATATGCGGAAATGGCCGAGTACCTTGTGTCTGAGGGAATACTCGTGACGGCACTTGATCTTTTGGGACACGGTGACAGCGCAAAGACAGAGGAGGATCTCGGATACTTTTGCGAGCAGGATCCTGCCACGGTGATAGTCAGGGATGTACACAGGCTCAAAAAAACCATACAGGCTGAGCATCCCGGGGTACCCATATATCTGATGGGTCATTCCATGGGTTCTTTTATTGCCAGAAATTATATTGAAAGATACGGAACCGGCATACAGGGTGTGATCCTGCAGGGAGGAAATGCCACACCTGCCTTAAAGGGGAGACTCGGAAAGACAACGGCAAGCCTTATCGCGTTGTTTCGCGGATGGAGATACAGGTCAATGTTTTGTACGGCCGTTATTTTGGGGGCTTATTTTAAGGCCTTTCCCGATGAGGGACCTACGGGCTGGCTCGCAAGGAAAAAGGAGCTGGTAGCAAAATATGAGGGAGATCCGAAAAGCGGTTATATCTTTACCCTGAACGGATACCATACCCTGACGGAGCTGACACTTAGAGCGGGGAATAAAAAGCTGATACAGAAGGTACCTAAAAGCCTGCCCATATTTATAGTATCGGGAGCAGAGGATCCCGTAGGAGAGATGGGCAGGGGCGTACAGAGGATGTACGAGCTCTATAAAAACATGGGATTTGAGACAGTAAAGCTGGATATCAGACCCGGAGACCGCCATGAGCTTCATCATGAGGAGGATCGTTATCAGGTGTTTGAGGAGATAAAGGACTTTATACTTTCAAGATAAAGAATAGTCAACAGCAGTAAGGAGGAGGCTATGAAAAAGATCACAGCACTGATATTATCGATAGTGACGTGCATATCTGCCGTATATCCGGCATTCGCGTCAGGGGCGACAGACCCCGCGAATGTCATCACATTCGGAGCGGACACTACAGATACATCTACCACAAAGGACAGGAGCAAGCCCTATCTTGCGCTTGGCTCGGATCTTACACAGGCGCAGCTGGTCACTGTACTCAACACTATGGGTCTGACAAATACGGATCTGTCTGCATACAACGTTGTCTATGTGACAAACGCGGAAGAGCATCAGTACCTGGACAGCTATATCGATCCCGCAGTGATAGGCACCAAATCCCTGTCATCCGTGCTGGTAAAGCCGGTTGCTTCGGGACATGGCATAACGGTAAATGCCTACAACATAAACTACTGTACCACAGGTATGTATAAAAATGCTCTGCTCACGGCCGGTGTGGAAGACGCGGACATCATAGTGGCCGCGCCATCATCCATATCCGGCACGGCAGCACTGATCGGAGCTCTGAAAGCATATGCCGATATGACTGACACCGAGCTCAATACAAAGGCACTTGATACCTCGCTCAATGAGCTGGTGACTACCGGACAGATCGAGGAGACATTAAACGGTGCGGCAAAGGAAGACGTGGAAGCTATGATCGCCTTTATCAAGGCCGAGATAGCCGGTAAAGAGCTGAATACGAGAGAAGAGATCGAAGCTGCAGTACGTCAGGCGATAAAGGATTACAATGAGATGGAGCAGTCGGCATGGTCGCTCTCCGAGAGCGAGATAGCACAGATAGTGGATCTGATGGTCAAGATCAAGGCACTTGGACTGGATTACAACACACTGCTGGATCAGGCGGCAGACATATATGAGAAGTTTGGTGACAAGCTGACAGCAGACGATCTCGGCTCCATTGCGGCCAAAGGGGCAATTAGCGCGATAACGGATAAGGTGACAGGAGTCTTTACCGGACTTTACGAAGGAGTGAAGGGTTTTTTCACTAAGCTTTTCAAAAAATGAAATACCGTTTTCAGGTGAGATTTATAGAAGAGGATGAATTTCGTCCGGCCATACAGCTGTGCTGGAGAGTGTTCTGCCAGTTTGAGTCCGGTTTTTTCAGTAAAGAAGGAGCGGTCAGCTTCAGTAAGTTTCTAAATGACGAGACACTGTACAAAGCTTTTCTGAACGGAGGATTTCCCATAGTCGCAGCATTTGACGGCGATACCATGATAGGGGTTGCCGCGTTGAGATCGGGACCGCATCTCTCCCTGCTTTTTGTAGAGGGATGCTATCAGCATATGGGTGTCGGGACAGCGCTTGTGCAGTACTGCCAGGAATGGCTTGTATCAAGGCATACAGGGCTCGGCAGCGAGAAGCTCACGGTCAATGCTTCTCCTACGGGAGAGCCCTTTTACCGTTGGTTTGGCTTTATGGATGACGGACCCTCTGTGAGCAAGGACGGCATATATTACAAACCCATGGTATATTATCTGTGACAGCATAGTGGCTATCACAGCCCAAGGGAATGTGAATAATAACACAGCGCATACACCGGGATACATTAGAGAAGGCTGGGGGGGCAAATATGATCACAAATCAGGTGATACAAAAGGCGATCGATGAGATCAAAGAGATCACAAAGGTCGATCTTGCGGTAATGGAGCCGAACGGTGCGCAGGCAGCGGCCACCTTTGCTGCAGATGAGGTGATATCACCCGTGAGCATAAGATCCTTTATAGACTCCGGATCCGATAGTGAGGTCAACGGAGAGTACAGGTATCTCAGAGTACTGGATGAAGGAGTCACAAGCTATGTACTGATCTCAAAGGGTATCGGTGACAGGGAAAATACCGTGGGAAAGATCGCACTCTCGGAAATGACGGCACTTTCTGTGGCCTATAAGGAGAGATTTGACAAGAACTCCTTCTTCCAGAGTCTTATTATGGACAATCTTCTGGTCGTTGATATTTATAACAGGGCAAAGAAGCTGCATATACCTATCGACAGCAGAAGATGTGTGTTTCTTGTGGAAACGGACGGTACCGCGGAGATGGAAGGCATAGAGATACTGCGCTCCGTATTTCCTGCCGCCTCGGATGACTATGTCACCGAAACCGACGAGCAGACATTAGTCGTGATAAAGTCGTTTGATGTGGGAAGAGATGAGGAGGAGCAGATCCGTGAAACCGCCGAGATGCTGGTGGATACCATGAACACACAGGCCATGGTAAATGTCAGGGTATCCTATGGCAAGCCCGTGTCCGAGATCAAGCAGGTATCGGCTTCATATAAAGAGGCAAAGATGGCTATGGAGGTCGGCAGGATATTTTATCAGGAGAAAGCCGTCGTATCCTATGAAACGCTGGGGATAGGCAGGCTCATATATCAGCTTCAGCCGTCTCTCTGCGAGACCTTTTTGGAGGAAATATTCGGAGAGGATATACCGGAGCATCTGGACGAGGAAACCCTGAACACGATAAATAAGTTCTTTGAAAACAACTTAAATGTGTCCGAGACCTCCAGACAGCTTTTTGTACACAGAAATACGCTGGTATACCGTATAGAAAAGCTGCAAAAGGCGACCGGTCTTGATATACGTACATTCGACGATGCTCTGACCCTGAAAATAGCTCTTATGGTAGTTAATTATATGAAATATATAAGGAAGTACGAGTTTTGATACACATAGGCGGACTGGAAAGAAATACCCTGCTGGACTATCCGGGGAGAGTAGCTGCCACGATATTTGTCGCAGGCTGTGATCTCCGATGTCTATTCTGCCAGAACAGCTCTCTGGTCGAAGGTACGGTACAGGAAATAAGAGAAGAGGATATACTGGCTTTTCTGAAGAAGCGCAAAGGTAAGCTGACCGGAGTATGCATATCCGGCGGAGAGCCTACGCTGCAGACAGATCTGCCAGATTTCATTAGAGAAGTCAAAGAGCTGGGCTATATGGTAAAGCTTGATACCAACGGCACGGAGCCGGGGATGCTCAGGACTCTTGCAGACAAAGGGCTTGTGGACTATGTAGCACTCGATATCAAGACAAGCCGGGCGCATTATCGTGAGCTCTGCAATATCGATCTGGATATGACCAAGGTTGAAGAGAGTGTACGGCTGCTTATAGACGGCGGATTCCCCGAGTATGAGTTCAGGACCACGGTGGTCGCCGAGTTTTATGATGAAACCGTCGCGGGTGAAGTGGGAGAATGGCTATCGGGAGCCCGCAGGTATTATCTTCAGAACTTCGTGGATACCAATACCACTTTCGTAGGCAGAGGGGTGCTCCACGGCAGGAGCAGGGAAGAGATAGAGGTCTATGCCGATATCCTGAGAAAGACAATATCTGAAGTATCGCTCCGTGGTATTGAGTAATATATGGCGGGAAATACGGAAATCGACGGACAGGATGTCCATACGGATGAAGAAACAGCTGCGGCTGACAGGAAGTATATGCGCGAGGCTCTGCGCCAGGCGGAGAAAGCGTATGCTCTCGGGGAGGTGCCTATAGGCTGCGTAGTGGTGGAAAATGCCACAGGGCGGATAGCAGGACGTGGATACAACCGCAGGAATACAGACAGGACGACTGTATCTCATGCTGAGATCACGGCTATAAGGAAAGCATCAAAAAAACTGGGAGACTGGCGGCTCGAGGGCTGCACGATCTATATCACGCTTGAGCCGTGCCCGATGTGTGCCGGAGCTATAGTACAGGCACGCATTGACCGTTGTGTATATGCGGCACCGTCCGACAAGGCAGGCTGTGCAGGCACGGTACTCAATCTACTCCAACAGCCCGGCTTCAACCATCAGGTCGAGGTCACATATGGCATATCAGAAGATGAATCAAAGGCGCTTCTGCAGAGATTTTTCAAAGAGCTTCGGGTGACACTGAAGCAGGAAAAAGAATAAGCAATTCAAAAAAACGCAGACAGATGATTTCTCGAATAATTGTAGGCAATGACCGGGTAATATGCTAAAATTATGAATGTATGTATACAATATTTATTTGAAAGGAGAAATAGGTTATGAAGTGGGTATGTCAGGTATGCGGATATGTGGCAGAGGGAGACAATCCTCCGGCAGAGTGCCCGGTATGTCACGCTCCCGCAAGCAAGTTCAAGGAGCAGGATGCTGATATCCATTGGGATTCAGAGCATGTGATAGGTATAGCAAAGGACGCTCCCGATGATATAAAGGAGCAGCTTAAGGCAGAGTTTATGGGCGAGTGCACTGAGGTAGGCATGTATCTCGCTATGAGTCGTCAGGCCATAAGAGAGGGCTATCCCGAGGTCGGAGCCTTCTACAGACAGGCAGCTCTTGAGGAGGCAGATCATGCTTCAAGATATGCGGAGATGCTCGGTGAAGTAGTGGATGTGTCCACCAAGAAGAACCTGCAGGTAAGAGCAGAGGCAGAGAACGGTGCCACAAACGGAAAGACTGCTCTGGCGAAGAAGTGCAAGGAGCTCAATCTTGACGCTTTGCATGACTCCATCCATGAGATGGCACGCGATGAAGCCAGACACGGTATGGGCTTCTACGGGCTGCTCAACAGATATTTCAAGTAAATACCGTACATTAAAAGAAAAACAAACGGGCTGTCCGCTGACAGCCCGTTTTGCTTATACCTGATACACAGACATACTCTCAGGATCGCAGTGCCTCGTCGATCGCCAGAGCCAGCTGATCGGCACAGGATGTGCCCCTGCCTTTGCAGTCGTTTCCTCTGAGGATATCGGCGGCGCGTTTTGCGTCCATGCCTTCGAGCAGTCTGCCGATAGCCTTCAGATTGCCGTTGCAGCCTCCGGTGAAGCTGAGATTATATATCTTACCGTCATCATCCAGTTCATAGTCTATCCGGGTAGAACAGACACCCCTTGGCTGATAGGTGTATTGCTTCATAGGATCTCCTTTCTGAGATATTATTATGTATTACCCGTAATGAGCCGCTACCTTTTTCAGGCTCTCTATGATCGGCAGATGCTGAGGACATACTCCCTCACACTGTCCGCAGGCTATACATTCACTTGCTTTTCCGAATTTCTTCGTGAGATTATCATAGTTTGAAAAGTTGATCGTCCAGCCCTTCTGCACAAGATTCTCCCGCATATCTTCGTTATACAGTGAGAAATACTGAGGGATGGCTATATGCACCGGACACCCTTCGGTACAGTAGGAGCATCCGGTGCAGGGTATGGCGATCTGTGAATTTATGATGCCTGCGACCTTGAAGCACAGATGCTGTTCTTCCTCGGTAAGAGGGACAAAATCCTGCATATAGGAGGTGTTGTCGTTCATCTGCTCCATATCGCTCATGCCTGACAGTACGACCATCACATTCGGCAGGCTTGCCGCAAACCTTATGGCCCAGCTTGGCACGGATTTTGCGGTATCTGCCTCGGCGAAAAGCTTCTCCGCTTCTTCGGGTATCTGCGCGAGGGTGCCGCCCTTCACAGGCTCCATTACTATGACCGGCTTGTTATGCTTTACCGCGATGTCATAGCAGGCCTTTGCCTGTATCCACTGGCTGGTCCAGTCGAGATAGTTTATCTGCAGCTGTACGAATTCCATCTCGGGATGCTTTGTGAGTATCTCATCCAAAAGCTCCGCTGTGTCATGAAAAGAAAAGCCGGCGTGTTTTACCAGTCCCTGACTTTTTTTATCCAGAAGCCACCTAAAGCAGTCGAGCTCTTCATACTTAGCCAGCAAACCGGCATCCACACCGTGTATGAGATAGTAATCAAAATATCCGGCACCGGTCTTGTTCAGCTGCTCATTAAAGACCTTATCCCGGTCATCACGGGTATTTATAAAGCCGGCATGAAGCTTTGTGGCAAGCGTAAAGCTTTCCCTGGGATGTCTGTCGACCAGAGCTTTCTTTGTGGCGGATTCGCTGGCAAATCCGTTGTACATCCATGCAGTATCAAAATAAGTGAAGCCTTTTTCGAGGAACGTATCCACCATTTGCTCTAAATGAGGGATATCAATCTTTGCAGGGTCTGACGGATCTGTAAGTGGGAGTCTCATCAGTCCGAAGCCCAGCTTCTTATCGGGTTTGAAGTCCATACATTTCTCCTTTTCTTAAAGATATCGCATATATGATGCGATATTGCTTTGTATATTATATCATATACACTGGCAGGCGCATAATATTAGCGCTCTTACACGGCTGGGCAATCAAAACCAGCCAAAGGGCTGGTTTTGTTATATCATAAAGCGTCAGTATATTTATGCGGAGTATTTAGTGTTTCCTGATCATCTGTTTTATTATATAACGAGTAGAGTATAATGATACAAGGAGCCACCGTTTAATATACTGTGGGTATGAAAGGAAGGAAGACCATGAAGAAAACAGCGCTTAAAAGAGGTATAAATCTGGGAGGATGGCTGTCGCAGTGTGACTACAGCAAAGACAGGCTGGACAACTTTATAAAAGAAGAGGATATCGAAAGGATAGCCTCATGGGGGATGGATCATGTGAGACTTCCCATTGATTATAACGTGATACAAAACGAAGACGGGAGCATGAATGAGGAAGGACTCGAGAGGATAGACAAGGCTGTGGACTGGACGGAAAAATATGGCTTAAGGATAGTGCTCGATCTGCATAAGACCATGGGTTATTCGTTTGATAAAGGCGAGAATGAATCGGGATTCTTCAGTGACGAAAGACTGCAGGAGAGCTTTTACAGGATATGGGAGACGCTCGCGCCCCGCTTTGCGGATCTGTCTGACAGAGTATATTTCGAGCTGCTTAACGAAGTAAATGAAAAATCCGATATTGACGCATGGAACAGGATATCGAATGAGTGTGTAAAGCGCATACGCGGATATGCGAAGGACAGCTACATACTCATAGGGAGCTATCAGGGTAATGCCGCTACTGCGGTAAAGGATCTGGCATCCCCTTATGATGACAGAGTTATATATAACTTCCACTGCTATGAGCCTATCCGCTTCACCCATCAGGGCGCATACTGGATGGACGACGAATTTCCGACGCTTCGCATACCCTTTGATGAGAGCGGCACGACCGAGGCCTGCTTTGACGAGCTCTTCGGCAGTGCCATTGAAAAAGCCGAAAAAGAGGGCGCGGCGCTCTATTGCGGTGAGTACGGGGTGATCGATGTGGTAAGTCCCGAGGATACTCTCGCCTGGTACAAGGTGATACACCGGGTCTTTGAAAAGTATGACATAGGCCATGCCGCATGGAGCTATAAGGAGATGGATTTCGGTATTGTCGATAAGCGTATGGACGGTATAAGAGATCAGCTGTTGGCTGAGATATAACGGAGCAGTACTTTTCACAAATACGCTATTCCCGCATACAGCCTTGAAAGCGGAGCTTAAAGAAATATATATGGGTTCAGATAACATCTCCAAACCTTGTTTATTCATTATGCACTTTTTCCTATTTATGGTATCATATATGGCATGTGACGGTCTTAGACACACAATATATAGATAATGAGACCTGTTTTAAGGAAAAGGTATATCCCATCCAGGAGGCATTATGGCGGAAGAAAAAAGATTCGCGGTTCTTATAGATATTGAAAACATCGCACCAAAATATATAGAGCTTATAATGAATGAAGCCAGCAACTACGGCAATATCACGATCAAGCGTGCTTACGGCGACTGGACGAGACAGAGCTCCAGCACATGGAGAGGAAAGCTTCTTGATTATTCTATCATACCCATGCAGCAGTTCAATAATACCTTTGGGAAGAACTCTTCCGATTCAGCTCTCATCATAGATGCAATGAACATCCTATATCGCAGCAACGTGGACGGTTTTATTCTGGTATCGAGTGATTCAGACTTCACGAGGCTTGCGGCTACGCTGAAGGAAGAAGGCAAGGTCGTGGTCGGTATGGGTGAGTCCAAGACACCTGTGGCATTAAGGAATGCATGCGACTATTTCAAGGTGCTGGATCTGCTGTATAAGGAAGCATATAAGGCACAGAGCAGCAAGAAGAATCAGAAGAAAAAGTCAGCACAAAAGCAAAAGCAGAAGAGAGATCATGACGAAGAGACCTTTGATGCGGCAGAATCAGAGACAGCAGCAGAGGCCTCCACGGATCTCGATACCATCGAGAGAGCTATCATTTCTATCATCGAAGCAAACGGAGACGAGGATGACGGTATGTATATAGGCACTCTCGGAAATTCGCTGATAAGGAGATATCCCGACTTTGACACCAGGAATTACGGAGCGAGCAAGCTGTCGAAGTTTCTGGAGCAGTTTGACAGCCTGCAGCTGACGAAGGATGGAGACTCCACCTACGTCAGGCTTTTGTAGAGATGGATATACTGTACGAAGATGACGATATAATAGTTGTCTGCAAGCCATCGGGCATTGCCGTACAGAGCGGCAGAGTAGGCGAGTCTGATATGGCATCAGAGCTCAAAAAGTATTTAAAGACTGACTACATCGGCATAGTGCACCGGCTTGACCAGCCTGTACAGGGATTGCTCGTCTTCGGTAAGACAAAGCCGGCTTCCGCATCGCTTTCAGCACAGCTGCGAGACTCAAAGGCAGGGGTTTTTAACAAGAGATACGATGCGATATCCGTACTGAAAAAAGAAAACATACCAAAGAGCGGCAGGCTCAGGGACATGATAGATACTGACAGGACGCATAACCTTTCCTTCATAACGGATAAGCCCGGTGAAGGCAAAGAAGCGGTACTTGAATATACTATGAATGAGCTGTCCGACGATGCCTGCAGGGCATGTACGGATACGAAGCCTGACGGACGGGATGTATTTGCACATGTGAAGATAGACCTTGTCACCGGCAGGAGACATCAGATCCGTCTCCAGCTTTCACATGCCGGTATGCCTATAGTCGGAGACAGAAAGTACGGAGTCATGCCGGAGGGGTATAAAGGAAGCATCTGCCTTGCAGCAACGGAGCTTACCTTCAGACATCCGAGCCTTGATGAGAAGATGTGCTTTGAGGCTAATCCCTCATTTCTGAAGGAAAGATAACCGTATCAAACAAAAGCCGGAGAAGGAGATAAAAGATTGGAAACGTATGATTGGATAAAGGGCTTATCCGAGCATGAAATGCGACGCATCTATATGCTGACTATGAAGCCTACCATGCAAACAAGAGCGTTATTCTCGGACATGACCGAAGACTATGTATCACCTCTTGAGCCTGAGCCCTATTCCATAGTGAAGATAAGGTTTCGTACCGCTAAACAAAACGCCACGCATGTATTCTTATGTATCAACGGCGAACGCCAGCTGATGGAGTATAAGAAGACAGAGGGCGTTTTTGATTTCTATGAAACGGAGATCGAGCTCGATAATGAGCCTGTCACATGGCATTTTTATATAGAGAGCGGGAGACTCCATGCCTTTTACGACAGAAGAGGCGTTACGAGGCACGAGGATCCTTTTTATGAGTACCGGCTGATCCCGGGGTTCAAGGAGCCTGACTGGGCAAAGGGCTGTGTAATGTACCAGATATACACGGATCGCTTCAGGAACGGAGATCCGACTAACGACGTACTTGATAACGAGTACCATTACATAGGGCATAATTCACAGAAAGCAAAAAGCTGGGATGAGCTTCCATACGACATGGATGTCAGACATTTTTACGGCGGAGACCTTGCGGGAGTCATGGAGAAGCTGCCTTATCTTAAGGAACTCGGTATAGAATGTATATACTTCAATCCGCTTTTTGTGTCCCCCTCAAACCACAGATATGACATACAGGATTATGACTACATCGATCCGCACATCGGCAGGATAGTGTCTGACTGGGGAGATCTGCTGCCGGAGGACGGCATGGATAATACAAAGGCGACACGCTATATAGACAGGGTCACGAACCGGGCAAATCTTGAGGCCTCCAATAAGCTCTTTGCCGAGCTTGTCTCCAAATGTCATGAGGCAGGTATCAGGGTCATCATAGACGGTGTGTTCAATCATTGCGGTTCTTTTAATAAATGGCTCGACAGGGAAAGGATATATGAAGGGCAGCCCGGATACGAGGAGGGAGCTTATATTTCAAAGGACAGTCCTTATCATACGTTTTTCAGATTTCACAATGACTCCGAAACAGAGTGGCCATACAATCACACATACGACGGGTGGTGGGGACATGACACTCTTCCTAAGCTCAACTATGAGGATTCACAGCAGCTGCAGGACTATATACTGCGTATAGCGGCTAAATGGGTATCACCGCCTTACAGCTGTGATGGATGGAGGCTTGACGTGGCGGCGGATCTCGGACATTCGCCCGACTTCAATCATGAGTTCTGGAGGAAGTTCAGACGTGCCGTAAAGCAGGCTAATCCTGACGCGATAATACTTGCTGAGCATTACGGAGACCCTTCATCATGGCTGCAGGGTAATGAGTGGGATTCGGTCATGAACTATGACGCTTTCATGGAGCCGGTCACATGGTTCCTTACCGGAGAAGAGAAACATTCGGATGATTTCAGACCGAATATGCTCGGCAATGCCGACGCATTCTGGGATGCTATGATCCATGCCAATATGAGCTTTACCGAGCCGTCACAGTCAGTTGCGATGAATGAACTGTCAAACCATGACCATAGCAGATTTCTTACAAGAACAAACCACAAGGTGGGGAGAGCATTCAGCCTCGGAGCAGAGGCTGCCGGACAGGCTGTGAGCAAGCCTGTATTCAGAGAGGCGGTATTACTGCAGTTTACATGGCCCGGCAATCCCACCATTTATTACGGTGACGAGGCCGGCGTGGTAGGCTTTACCGACCCCGACAACCGCAGGACTTATCCTTGGGGACATGAGGATCTGGAGCTCATAGCATTTCACAGGGAGATGATCCGCATACATAAGAGCTGCAAAGAACTGAAGGCCGGCTCTCTTATGAAGCTCGTGAACGACTACGCTTTTATTTCCTACGCGAGGATGACACTGGATAGTGTTACGATAGTAGCGATAAACAACAACGACCATGCCATAGACAAGGCGATCTCTGTGTGGGAGACAGGTCTGCCGAGAACCTGCTGGGTAAAGAGACTGATAGAGACCAATGCTGACGGCTATACCACGGAGTATAAGGAAGTCGATGTGGTAGCAGGCAGGCTCCATGTTGAGCTCGAACCCTACAGTGCCATTGTACTGAGGGGAAATATACGCGACACCGCTCATAAGGATAATCCCGCTTATGCAACAGACAGTATCAGGTGAAGCGCAATACAAAAAAATGACCGAGACGCCGGTTTTGCGGCTTATCATCATACTATCCATTCCTACAGTAATAAGCATGCTGGTTACGAATATCTACAATCTGGTAGACACGGCTTTCGTGGGACGGCTGGGTACCAGCGCAAGCGGAGCGGTAGGAATAGTATTTGGATTTATGGCAGTGATCCAGGCCTTTGGCTTCCTTTTCGGACAAGGCTCCGGAAGTATCATATCGAGACTGCTCGGAAGTCATGATATTAAAAATGCTTCACATACTGCTTCAACTGCTTTTTTTCTTTCTCTTGCAAGCGGTCTCGCCATATCTGTCCTTGGGTTCATCTTTATTGACAGGATCGTGATGATCCTTGGCAGCACGCCGACTATAGCTCCCTACGCAAAGACCTATATCAGCTACATTCTTCTTGCGGCTCCGTTTATGACCTCAAGCTTTACGCTCAACAATATCCTTCGCTATGAGGGCAGAGCTCTCTTCGGCATGATAGGACTTCTTGCCGGAGGCATACTCAATATAGCGGGGGATGCTGTTTTCATGTTCGGATTAGACATGGGTATAGCCGGTGCGGGTCTTTCTACGGCATTAAGTCAGACTGTCAGCTTTTCCATCCTGCTGTCCATGTTCATACGCGGCAGGACTCAGACTAAGATATCCCCTGCAAATATCAGGCTTCAGGCAGCACTTATCGGTAATATCCTGGCCACAGGCCTGCCGAGTCTGCTGCGTCAGGGACTCGGCAGTCTCACCACCATTATGCTCAATAGCATATCCGGTGCCTACGGCGACAGCGCCATAGCGGCAATGAGTATAGTGAACCGTATCATTTTCTTTGTTTTCTCGATAGCTTTGGGCATGGGGCAGGGCTTCCAGCCGGTCAGCGGATTTAACTACGGTGCCCGAAAATACAAAAGAGTGCGTCGTGCCTTTTGGGTGACCCTCATAATGAGTGAGGTATTTATCATCTTCACGAGCTGTATCGTATGTATGTTTCCGGATACGATCATAGCGAGATTCAGGGATGATCCCGAAGTGATCGCCGCAGGGCACAGGGCACTCATATTACAGTGCATGACTTTGCCGACTCTCCCCCTATCCATGATCACGGAGATGCTCTTTCAGAGCACGGGACAGCGTGTGGGAGCCGCGGTGCTGTCTTCGCTGAGAAACGGCGTGTTTTTCATACCGGTTCTGCTGATATTGTCATACTACCGAGGGTTTTCAGGTATACAGGAGACTCAGGCCGTAGCCTTTGTTCTGTCCTTTATCGCGTCTCTGTTCTTTCTGATCTGGTACATGAAACGTCTGCCTAAAGAATAAATAACATATATCTTAACGGTCTTCTTTCTCTAAGCAGCTTCAGTATCTGTCGATGGCAGATACCTATCACGGCAGGGTCGGGGCAGGGCTTTCCCGGAGCCGAATAGAGCAAGGCTTCATATCAAAAGATAAAACTTTTTCACCTTTAAGACAGATCAATCCCGAATTATTCACCGAACCTGGAAGCATACTCATACAGTCTCTTTAACATCCCGTCTTCTGTCGAAAATCCGTTATAAGTGTTAAACCCAAGCAGATATACAGCCATTGCCATCGACAAATCCCCTGATGGGATATCAGTATTCTTTGATATATTGACTAGTTCTTGGTATACGGTATCCGTAGGAGCCTTTATGTTCTCACCCGTAGCTATCACCCCGTCAATTACCTCTGGGAGCACCATACAAATCTGATAAAAGGCGTCCGATTCTCCTGTCACAAGTTCATAAAAATTATCAATACTCACCCTACGTATCCGCCTATGGGATACCTTGTTCTTATCCACAGTCGTTTCCCATTTAATATTCTGAGAACGCTTTGCTATTGCTTCGACCAAAAAACATGCACAGTCATCATCCTTTAGAAGCTGATTCTGCACAATGCCTTACTCAAGTCAATTATTCTGAATATGCCGAGCCGGTAAATTGAAAACCAGGTTGCTGTGAGCACCTGCAAGGTGTGAACCAGCAACAAAACAGCTTTAGAAACAGAGGATGTTGCGGATTATGATTGTTCCATATACGGTGTATGGATTATAATATAGTACTATAGTGCCGCTGACATATTGGCAGGTAATAACGGGAGAGAAAAGCGTGAACAGGAGAGAAACATTCGGAACGAGGATAGGCTTTATCCTCGTCAGCGCAGGATGCGCCATAGGTATAGGAAATGTATGGAAGTTTCCGTATATGGCGGGACAGAGCGGGGGAGCGGTATTTGTACTGTTTTATCTTGTGTTTCTTATTATAATGGGCATACCGGTCATGACAATGGAGTTTGCCGTAGGCAGGGCAAGTCGCAGCAGCACCGTACAGAGCTTTAAGGTGCTGGAGAAGCCCGGTGAAAAGTGGCATATCTTCGGATGGGTGTGTTTTATAGGCAATCACATTCTTATGATGTATTACACTACGGTATCCGGCTGGATGATATCGTATTTTGTCAAGTTCGCAACGGGAGCATTTGACGGGACGGTAAAAGAGAGTGTACCCGATGTCTTTGGAAATCTGCTTGCAAGTCCCGTCGAGATGATGATCTATACGGTACTCACGATCGTTGCGGGATATGCGGTTTTGTCTTTCGGTGTAAAGAATGGTCTTGAACGGGTAAATAAGGTGATGATGGCAGGGCTTCTGCTCCTGATAGTCATACTGGCTGTAAACAGCATAACTTTAAGCGGATCGGAGGAAGGAATAAAGTTTTATCTTTATCCCGACTGGGAGAAAGCAAGGGAAGTCGGGATACTGAAAGTGGTGTTTGCCGCGATGAGCCAGGCATTTTTTACGCTGAGTCTAGGTATAGGCGCACTTGAGATATTCGGAAGCTATATGTCAAAAGAGCACACCCTTACAGGGGAAGCGATCAGGGTATGTGTTCTGGATACATTTGTTGCGCTTATGTCGGGACTGATCATCTTCCCTGCCTGTTTCAGCTACGGGGTGAGTCCGGATCAGGGGCCGTCCCTCATATTCATCACTCTTCCCACCATATTTTTGAATATGCCGGCAGGGAGGCTGTGGGGTTCTCTTTTCTTTGTTTTCATGACCTTTGCCAGCTTTTCTACCGTTACGGCTGTATTTGAAGGTCTTGTGGCAAGTATGATGGAAGGCTTTGGCTGGAGCCGTAAGAAGGCTGTCATAGTGGATATGGTATTTATGATCATTGCGAGTATACCCTGCGTGCTCGGATTTAACATATGGAGCGATCTGAAGTTGATAGGAGAACGCGGAGTGCTGGACAGCGAGGACTTTATAGTGAGTAACCTTATGCTGCCGCTGGGCTCGCTGATATTCCTTTTATTCTGCGTCATTAAGAATGGCTGGGGCTTTGACAGCTATCTGAAAGAAGTAAATACGGGCAGCGGATTGAAGATGTCAGCCAAGCTCTGTAATTATTACCGGTTCGTGCTGCCGGTTCTGATACTGCTTGTTCTCATAAGCGGTTTGCTGGCATAGGATAAGATATAGGACATTCAATATGGGGAAAGTCCCTGTTCAGGATTTCTATCGCTGTTCTCAATCTCCCGCTATATTGCGGTGATTGATCAATGTGAACGGTAAAGCGATCACCGACGCGTTTCTGCATTTGAACCACGAGCCTCAGAACCCGCATTGTGGTGGGATCTGATTTTTTACTGTTAGAATCAAATA
>CAJOME010000018.1 GCA_905235585.1 uncultured Lachnospiraceae bacterium
ATGGTCGTGATATCAATGGTTGCGAGCTGTGTATTCACGATCATCCCGGTCATATCCGGTATTTCAGAGGGCTTCAGGATAATAATACTGACTGTTATAATAGCAGGTACGGCCGCATTCATAAGGCCTGTAGAGGAGGCATGAGTCAATGGGAAAGAATACATATATATCTCTTCTTATCATGAGCCTTACGATCTATGCTATACGTGTGATCCCGTTTGTGATATTCAGACGCGAGATAAAAAATAAATGGGTACGATCCTTTCTGTACTATGTACCCTATGTGACACTTGCAGTGATGACGTTTCCGGCGATACTGCATGCCACATCATCGATATGGTCCGGTATATTTGCTCTTGCTGTGGGAGTAGCGGTCGCACTGATCAGGGGAGATCTCTTCACGGTTGCAATAAGTGCCTGTGTTGCGGTATTCTTATTAGAGTTGTTTCTGGTTGTATAGAGTGGCTTTGTGTGTGACAGAGCAGGTTCGCTTCGACTGTGAACAGTAACGATATAGATTCGGATACGGAGTGTTTTAATGCGGAGTTTTTTATGGTATATCCTGACGATAGTCATTGGGGTGGTGTTAATAATGTTCCCGGGCACCGCTATGGATGTATCCATTAAGGTGATAGGGGCGCTGCTGCTGGTCGCCGGGGCTGCCGGGGTGATCCTCGGTATAAAGGGACAGGGCGCTTATCAGATATATACGATGAGCGGGGCAGTAGTGTCTATAGCGGCCGGAGTGGTCTGCCTGCTGCAGCCGGGGATCATCAAGTCTATCCTGCCGCTTGTGATGGGGATAGTGATACTGGCTACCGGAATACTGAATATCGTAAATGCTTTTGCGGCAAAGAGAGCCGGAGCGTCAAAGTGGCTCATATCGCTGATACTTGCGATAGTGACTGTGATAATGGGCATTGTCATACTGCTCCATCTTAACGGTACGGCAGATCTTCTTGTGAGTATCATAGGATTCATCTTTGTATATAACGGAGTATCGATGCTTATCATGAAGATACTCAACAGAGTGTGACACGGGGTGAAAAAATGTCTGTGAAATATCATAATTTCGGTGGAGTGATCGGATGGAATCTGCAGAAGCTGTTTCCGTCACTGTCATCGAACAGCTATCTGAAGCTTCAGTTTGTGATGCGCAAAAGGCTCCAAAAGCAATACATAGACTACTTTATGGATGAGGACAGGAAAGAGCCTCCTATGCCGCTGGTAGTCAATCTTGAGACCATCAACCGCTGTAATTCCGACTGTGCCTTCTGTACGGCAAACCGATTTGCCGAAAAGAGACCGTTTAAGCAGATGGAAGAAGAGCTTTTCTACAATATCATAGATCAGCTGAGTGATTGGGGGTATAAAGGATATCTTACCCTTTACGGCAATAATGAGCCATGGCTTGACAAGCGCATAGTCGAGTTTCATAAATACTGCAGGGAGAAGCTGCCGGAGTGCTTTATCTTCATGTCAACCAACGGACTGCTGCTTAATATAGATAAAGTGAGATCAGTCCTGCCTTATGTGGATCAGCTTATAATCAACAATTACTGTGAGGATATGAAGCTGCACAGGAATGTGCAGGAAATATATGATTATGCCAGAGCACATGAAGAGGAGTTTGAGTCCGTAGAGCTTTTGTTTCAGATGAGATACGCCAAAGCGGTGCTTACAAACCGCGCGGGATCGGCTCCCAATAAGAAGAACACCACAAAGAAGCTGAAAGAGACCTGCCTGATGCCTTATACCGACATCTTTATCTTTCCCGACGGAAGGATGGGGATATGCTGCTGTGACAATTATGAAAAGACAACCATGGCAGATCTTAACGAGGTGCCCATAAGGGAGGCATGGGACTCCGAAATGTACCGGACGATACGCACAGCCATAAGAGCATCAAGAGCGGAATATCCGTTCTGCAGGTATTGTGATTTCATAGATGCCGGACTTCGCATGGATATAGTGGACGATGCATTAAAACACAGAAAAGAGCATCACGGAGCCAGACAGTCACTGTTTAGGAAATAAAGGGGTATTCATGAAGAAAAAAGCACTTGTTATCGGCGCAGGACCCGCCGGTCTTACCGCCGCTTACGAGCTTTTAAAACAGAGCGATGATATAGAGGTGACCGTTTTTGAAGAAACGGAGCAGTATGGCGGTATATCCAAAACGGTCGAATATAAAGGCAACCGTATGGATATGGGCGGTCATCGTTTTTTCTCCAAGATACCGGAGGTAAACAGGTGGTGGGACGAGATGCTTCCCATGCAGGGACATCCTGCCTATGACGATATTGTCCTAAAGCGGGAGGGACCGTTGAAAAAGGGCGGACCCGATCCCGAAAAGGAAGACCGTGTCATGCTGTTAAGACATCGTGTGTCCAGAATACTTTTCAATGATAAATTCTATGATTATCCGATATCGCTGAAGCCGGAGACCTTCAAAAACTTTGGATTTGTCACGACACTTCAGGTGGGCTTTTCTTACCTTGCATCAGTGTTTCACAAGCATCCCGAGGACAATCTCGAAAATCTCTATGTCAATTCCTTCGGAAGAAAGCTTTACAGCATGTTCTTCGAGTATTATACGGAGAATCTCTGGGGAAGACATCCCTCCGAGATAGATGCTTCATGGGGGAGACAGAGGACAAAGGGACTTTCCATATTCGGGATAATAAAGGACTATCTGGGCAGAGTGTTTAAGGTTAAAAACCGCAAGGTAAACACTTCGCTGATAGAGGAGTATAAGTACCCGAAGCTCGGACCCGGACAGCTGTGGGAGGTCACCGCATCGGAGATAGAAAAGCTCGGCGGAGTCATAATAAAGAATGCAAAGGTAGTCAGGATAAATAAGGATGAGGATGATATCATACATTCCGTCGTATATACAGACATGACGGATGGCTCGGAGCATGAGGTATACGGTGATTATGTCATATCCTCCATGCCCATAAAGGATCTGGTGGGAGGCATGAATGATGTGCCCGAGGATGCGGCACGCATAGCAGCGGGGCTGCCCTACAGGGACTATATGACGCTCGGAGTGCTCGTATCGAAGCTTAATTTAAGGAACCTTACGGACATCAAGACGATCAACAATATCATCCCCGACTGCTGGGTATATGTGCAGGACAGAAGAGTAAAGCTCGGGAGATTCCAGATATACAACAACTGGTCTCCGTATATGATAAACGATGTCGAAAATACAATATGGATAGGTCTCGAATACTTTGTGAATGAGGGCGATGAATACTGGAATATGAGTGAAGAGACCTTTGCGGATTTCGGTATAGAGGAGATGATAAAGATAGGTCTGATAGACAGCAGGGACGAGGTGCTGGACTATCACATGGAAAAGATAAAGAAGGCCTATCCGGCATATTTTGACACATACAATGAGATAGATACACTTGCAGACTATCTGAAGGGCATTGACAATCTTTACTGCGTGGGACGTAACGGACAGCACAGATACAACAACATAGATCATTCCATGATGACTTCATTTAGGACCGTAAAGAGTATTTTAAGCGGATCTGAGGATAAGGACAGTATCTGGTCGGTAAATACCGAAGAGGAATATCACGAAAGTGAAGTGTCCGAGGCGGAAGTGGATTAAAGCTAAAGTTTTTTGATACATACTCCGATATACAGATATAGAAACGGATTTCTGCATATTATTCAAGGAGGATGAGAAAATGGCAGTGGGATTTAATTCAAGTATTTCTGATGTAAACCCTTATAAGAATGCGTACAATCCGCAGTCAGTATCTGATAAGGGCAGATTCACGGCACAGGATGCCGTCGGCAAGGATCAGGGCTTCCCGGGAGTTAATGAAACAGGCGTAAAGTATGACAAGTCATCGGTGCTTGATTCACTGGTGAACGACAAGACCCAGAGCATGCTCGGCAAGACGGTCGGACAGCCGCAGCTTTCAGAGAAAGCCCAAAAGTATTACGATCAGCTCAAGGCAAAGTTCGGTGATATGGACTTTATCCTTGTATCAAAGGATCAGAAGGCGAATGCCCAAGCAAATGCGGCAAGCTATGCGAACCCCAACAAGATGGTAGTCCTCATAGGAGAGGATGAAGTCGAGAAAATGGCTAATGATGAGAGCTTCAGAAATAAGTATGAGGGTATCATAGCAATGGCCAAAGAGGGCATAAGCGCCATGAAGAATCAGTTCGGTAATTCTTCGGATGTCAAGGGCTACGGCATGCAGGTCGGAGATGACGGCGAGGTATCATATTTCGCTGTATTGAAGAAGGCAAACGACCAGCAGGCTGCAAGGATACAGGAGAAGAGAGAAGAGAGGAAAGCAGCGCAGAAGGCTGAGGACAAGAAGGCTCAGAAGGAAGCTCAGGAAGAACGCCTTGATAAGAGCAGGAGCGCAAGGAGCGAGAAGGCAAGAGAGGCTTATGACGAGCAGGAAGACTTCGGATATGAAGTGATAAGGGCATCATCGCTTGATGAGCTCTTCGGGAAGGTAGCCTCTTATCTCAATCCCAAGGCGGAAGAGGCGGCATATATCGGAGGAAATGTAGATTTCTCGGCTTAATCTAAAGGTATGTACAGATCGACATTATGCTATCTGAGAAATAAAGGCAGGACACTCATGATGCTCCGTGAGATGAAGGAAAACGATGTCAATGAGAGCAAATGGATAGGTGTAGGCGGTAAGTTCAAAGTGGGCGAGACCGCAGCTGAGTGTCTTAAGAGAGAAGTAAAGGAGGAGACGGGTATAGAGCTCGCCTCCTTCCTTTTTCACAGCCCTTCGGCTAGTTGTGCGGCGATGATTGCCCAGCCGTGTATATGTGCGAAGTAGTACGCCTGTCAACTTTTATGGTATAATATTTCTCCATGAGGACAGTAGGCAATAATTCAGATGACTGCAAGGAAATACAGAGTCTGATACCCGGGTATCTTGCCGGAAAGCTCAGTCTGAAAGAGGCTAAGGCTTTTACTGCGCATCTTAAAAAATGCAACGAATGCAGTGACGAGATGGAGATCAGTTATCTTCTGGACGAGGGCATCACGAAGGCAGAGAACGGCGAGATCATAGATCTGCACGCAGATCTCCAGGCGATGCTGGATGATACCGATGGTCTTATTCAGCACCTGACACAGTACAGAAGCGTGGTATATCTTATAGAGTCCACAGCGATATTTGTGCTTGTGGCCTGTTTTTTACTGTTTTTTATAATCAAATGACTCAGGGATGGAAATAATGAAAGAAAAGGTGTTGCTCATAGACGGGCACAGCATGCTTAACAGAGGATATTATGGCCTGCCGCTGCTCACTAACAGCAAGGGAGTACATACAAATGCCGTGCTCGGCTTTTTAAATATAATGCTCAAGGTAATAGCTGAGGAGCAGCCTGACTATATCACGGTAGCATTTGATGAGCATGCGCCTACCTTCAGACACCGGATGTATGAGGCATACAAGGGCACAAGACACGCGATGCCCGATGAGCTGAAGGAGCAGGTGCCCATAATAAAGGATGTGCTGAAGTCCATGGATATAGAGATCATATCCAGAGAGGGACTGGAGGCTGACGATATCATCGGGACGGTGAGCCGGATAGCCATGCGTGACGGCAAGGAGGCGGTGATACTGTCGGGAGACAGGGATCTGCTCCAGCTTGCGACAGAGGACAGTGTAAAGGTACGGCTGCCGCATACCTCAAAGGGTGTCACCACGGTGGATATACTGTATGCTGCGGATGTGGAAGAAAAATACGGCGTGACTCCGGCCGGCATCATAGAGCTGAAAGCGCTGATGGGAGATTCATCCGATAATATACCGGGAGTACCCAAGATAGGCGAGAAGACCGGTGTCAGCCTTATACAGCAGTACGGCACTATAGAAAACCTTAAGGAGCATATATCGGAGATCACCAAGAAGTCTGTCAGGGAAACCCTTGAGCAGAACTTTGATATGGCGGTGCTGTCAAAACAGCTTGCTACGATAAATGTGAACGCAGATATTGATTTCACATGGGAGGCGGCAAAAAAAGGAGAGCTTTTCAATGCCGCGTCTTATGAAAAATACAGGGAACTCGAGCTGAAAAGCCTGTTTAGGTATTTTGACGAAGCAACGGCTATAGCGGTCGAGGATGCGGCAAAGCACAGCTTTAAGGAGATAGAAGACCTTGGAGAGATAGAGGAGATATTTGCCGCACTGAAAAAGGCATCTGCGGCGGGGATAGCAGTGGATGATAACGGGGTATATGCCGTGACCGAAAAGGATAAGGCATATCACATTCCCGTAAACGGTTTTGCTTCACCCATGTTTCTCAAGGCACACGTAAATGATGTGCTGACTGTCGGTGAGGGGATCTACTATACCTGCGACATAAAGAGCCAGCTCAGATCAATGCAGACAGGATACAGTAAGAAGCTGCGGGATCTGCTGCTGATGGATTATCTTATCAATCCCCTGATAGAGGACTACGGTGTACCTGAGGAGGCTTCAGAGAAGGCATATAAGGCATTCAGTATGGGACCCGGAAGATATGACGAGCTGAAGGAAGCAGGCATGGCGGAGCTTTTTGAGGATACGGAGATGCCGCTTGCCTTTATACTTTATGATATGGAGCGGGAGGGGATAAGGGCGTCAAAGGAGGCTCTTGTAGCCATATCCGGCGAGCTTGATAAGGATATAACCGCTCTGGAGCAGGAAATATATAAGGATGCCGGTGAAGAGTTTAATATAAATTCACCAAAGCAGCTCGGTACGATCCTTTTTGAAAAAATGGGAATACCCGGCGGCAAGAAGACAAAAAGCGGATACTCTACCGCAGCGGATGTACTGGAGAAGCTGGCGGAGGATGTGCCTGTGGTCGCGAAGATACTCGATTACAGGAGTGTCTATAAGCTGAAGAACACCTATACCGACCCGCTCGCGGATTATATAGATGACAACGGACGTATACATTCCACCTTCAATCAGACCGTGACGGCTACGGGAAGACTGTCATCAGCGGATCCAAATCTCCAGAATATCCCGATAAGGACGGAAAGAGGCAGAGAGCTCAGAAAGGTTTTCATACCGAAGGAAGGGTATACCTTTATCGATGCCGACTATTCACAGATAGAGCTTAGGATACTTGCATCACTCTCGGGTGATGAGAAGCTTATCGGGGCATTTAAGGAAGGACAGGATATACATGCGAGCACGGCGGCTCATGTATTCCATGTGGACTATGACAAGGTGACGCCGCAGATGAGACGTAATGCGAAGGCCGTAAATTTCGGCATAGTATACGGTATCAGCTCATTCGGTCTTTCCGAAAACCTCTCCATATCAAGGAAAGAAGCAAAGGAGTATATAGATCAATATTTTGAGACCTTCCCCAAAGTAAAGAAATATCTTGATGAGCTGGTGGAGCATGCCAAGGAAACAGGGGCGGCAATTACTTATTTCGGAAGAAGAAGACCAATACCCGAGCTCAAAGAGTCAAACTTCATGCGCAGACAGTTCGGCGAGAGGGTGGCTATGAATATGCCGGTACAGGGAACTGCCGCGGATATAATGAAGAGAGCCATGGTAAGAGTTTATAATATGCTGAAGGATGAAGGACTCAGCTCGAGACTGATACTGCAGATACATGATGAGCTGCTGATAGAGACAGCGCCGGGAGAAGAGGAGAGAGTCAGGAAGATACTGGAAGAGGGGATGATGGGCGCGGCTTCGCTTGAGGTACCTCTCGAGGTGGATGTAAATACCGGCAGGGACTTTTATGAGGCACATTGATAAGGAATTGTCGGCTAAAAGGGGAGACACGGAGACACTGTGCATCGGGATCACCGGCGGCGTGGGGAGTGGGAAGTCATCTGTGATGGGGTATTTATCGGACAGTACAAACTGCAGGATCCTTGTCTCTGATGATGAAGCAAAGAAGCTGTATGTTCCGGGAAGCCCTGTATTTGATATGATAATTAAAACTGCCGGAGCAGATGTGCTCGCAAAAGACGGAAGCCTTGATAAAAATGCGTTTGCCGCAAGACTTTTTAATGATCCGTTTCTTAGAGATAAGATCAATAATATAGTACATCCGGCGGTAAGGAGCATCATCTCCGATACTATCAAATATGAGATAGCCTCAGGGGAGCATGAGTTTCTTTTTATTGAGGCGGCGCTTCTTATAGAGAACGGATACGAAGAGATCCTTGACGAGCTGTGGTATGTATATGCCTCGGAAGAGACAAGGAGAAAAAGACTGAGGGAAAGCAGGGGCTACAGTGATGAGAAGATCGATTCAATATTTGCCTCCCAACTGTCCGAAGAGGGATTCAGGGAACACTGCGACAGAGTGATTGACAATGACGGCAGCATGGAGAGGATGAGAGCGTCTGTCGATGCTGCCATTGAGGCTGTCCGCGTACAGACTGGGCAATGAAAGGTTATATGGTCAGATGAAATATCTTATAATAGGCGCGGGACCTGCGGGGCTTACGTATGCAAACAGGCTGCTTGATAAAGGGATCGATGACCTTCTTATACTGGAGTCGGAGGAGGAAGCCGGAGGACTGTGCCGATCCGAAGAAGTGGACGGGGCACCGCTTGATATCTCCGGGGGTCACTTCATAGATGTAAGGCGTCCGAAGGTGAATGAGTTTCTCTTCCGCTTTATGGGTGAAGACGAGCTGAATTCATATGAGAGGATCACCAAGATAAGGACTAAGGACAACAGAATAGGATATCCCTATGAGGCTAATATCTGGCAGCTTTCAGTAGATGAACAGGTAGAGCATCTCAAGGCGATAGCGGCAGCGGGCTGTAATAACGGTGTGTCCGAGCCGGATAATTTTCTCGATTGGATACCATGGAAGCTTGGTACAAAGATAGCGGAAGAATATATGCTGCCGTATAATGAAAAAATATTCTCGACGGATCTGTCTACGCTCGGAACCTATTGGATGAATAAGCTTCCCGATGTTTCGTTTGAGGATACCTTAAGGGCATGTCTTATGAAAAAGCCTTACGGCACACTTCCGGGACACGCGCGGTTTTATTATCCGAAAAAATACGGCTCGGGCGAGCTGTGGCTGCGTATGGCAGAGAGGCTTAAGCAGCACATCGAATACGGTGTTCCGGCTAAGGAGCTTGATATGGAGTCAGGCACAGTAAATGGGATCTACAGTGCAGATATCATCGTAAATACTGCGCCATGGACGGCATTTGAGAGGATAGACGGGGCTTCGGAGGATTTTCTTAAGGCTGTTGCAGCCCTGAAGCACTCCTCAATAGTGGTGAAGTATCTGCCGGAGGTTGAAGACGAAGAAGTGAACTGGGAGTATTTCCCTGACAGATCCCTCGATCATCACAGGATACTGTACAGGAATACCTTTGCCAAGGGCTCGAAGGGAGCCTGGGCGGAAATAAATCTTAAGAGGTATGAGAAGCGGGAGGGAGATATCGCTTTCGTAACAGAATATGCGTATCCGCTGAATACCATAGACAAGCCGCACAATATATCATTGATTCTTGACGAGGCAAAGAGGCATAATATATACGGACTCGGCAGATGGGGAGAGTGGGAGCATTACAATTCGGACGTGGTAGTGGAGCTCGCACTGAGCCTCGCGGATGAGACAGACAAATAAGCGGTAATACAGGAGCAGGCAGATGGCTGATAAAAAAAACGCAGACAGAAAGTACCCGGGACAGCTGGTATACGGACTTGATATAGGTACCAGGAGTATAGTGGGTACAGTCGGATATATGTATGACAAAAAGTTTCATGTGGTGGCGATAGAGAGCAAGCCGCATGAGACCAGAGCCATGCAGGACGGTCAGATACACAGCATATCGGCAGTGGCAGAGTCTATCATGGAGGTCACGAGCAGGCTGCAGATAAAGATAGGAAGACCGCTGCATGAAGTATGCATAGCTGCTGCGGGACGAGTGCTGAGAACGATCACCGTCCATGTCGAGCAGAGTCTCGGCGAGGTAAGGGATGTCGATAACGAGGATATATACTCACTGGAGCTGCTCGGAGCACAGAGGGCATATGAGAAATTCGTGGGAGAGAGTACCCTCAATATAAAGTTTTACTGCGTAGGCTATACGGTCCAGAGATATTATCTCGATAAATATCCCATGAGCGATCTGCTCGCGCATAAGGGATCCGAGATCGGAGCCGATGTCATAGCCACATTCCTGCCGGATGAGGTAGTAGACGGTCTCTATAAGGCAGTGGAACAGTCCGGACTTCATGTGGCTGACCTTACGCTTGAGCCTATAGCAGCCATGCAGGTAGCCATACCGCAAAACTTCCGAATGTTAAATCTTGCGCTCGTGGATGTGGGTGCAGGTACCAGTGATATATCCATCACAAGAGATGAAGCCATCGTAGCCTACGGTATGATACCGAGTGCCGGAGATGAGATCACTGAGGTCATAGCAAAGCACTATCTGACGGATTTTGACGGGGCAGAGCAGATCAAATATGCCTGCGACGCGGGCAAGGAGTTTACCTATACCGATATCATGGGAGTGGAGAGAAAGACCAGCCCTGAGGAGGTAAAGGAAGTCGTAAAGGACGTGGTAAAGATCATCACCCGTGAGGTGTCCGATCAGATCAAGAAGCTTAACGGAGGCAGGCCTGTATCGGCTATCTTTGTAGTAGGAGGCGGAGGAAGGATAGCAGGCTTTACCGACAGTCTTGCCGAGGAAATGGGAATAGATGCCACACGTGTGGCGATAAGAGGCGAGGATGTACTTAAGAACATAGACTTTAAGGACAAGTCGCTGCCCGAGGACTCTCTTCTTGTCACACCGATAGGCATATGTCTTAACTTCTTCCATCAAAAGAATAACTTTATATTCGTCTCATTGAATGATGTGCAATATAAGCTGTATGACAATTCAAAGCTTAAGATAATGGATGCAGCCGTGCAGGCAGGCATACCCAATGCGGATCTCTTCCCCAAGAGAGGTGCCGAGATAAACTATACGATAAACGGAAACAAGAGAGTGGTACGCGGAGAAATGGGTGAGGGCGCGGTGATAAGGCTGAACGGAGATACCGCATCGCTCAACGCGGCAATAAAGGCAGGGGATTCCATAGAAATAGAGATATCCACGGCGGGAGATCCGGCGCATCTTAGGATCGAAGAGCTGCCCGAATATACGGATTATATCAAGCTGATTGTAAACGGAAGCGAACTTAATGTACCGAAATTTGCTGAGGTAAACGGTACGCTGCAGAGCGGCTACTATGATATACAGGACGGGGACGAGATCATCATGCGTGATTATGTCCTGCTTCCCCAGCTGCTTGAGTTTATTGACCTTAAGGCAGAAAAAGACACGGACATTATGATAAACAATGTCGTAGCCGATAATGAGACAAAGATATATGAGAACTTCAGGATAGATCTGCTGATAGATGATTCACCGGCAGAAATCGATAATGGGGATCCGGAAAATGAAGAGTCCGGAGTGGAGACGGAAGCTTCCGTACATGCGGGATCAGACAGTGAAGCAGCAGAAGAGCCCTCAGGCAATGATGCAGGGTCTGACAGCGGATCGGACGGGCAGGGCGAGGCAGCGGCACAGCCTGAGACAGATCCGTCAAAGGGCACTGCGGAGGATGAGATAAAGGACGGCGAAGCCACACCGGAGGCAAGATCGGAGTCTGAGGCTTCCGGGGAGAAGCAGGACGGTACGGAGATGACCGTGACCGTAAATGACGAGCAGATCACCATGCACGGCAAGACAAGCTATATATTTGTAGATGTTTTTGATTACATAGATTTCGATCTGTCAAAGCCGCACGGCAAAATGGTAGTCACCAAGAAGAACGGCATGAGAGCCGAGTATTCGGAGTATCTTAAAGAGGGTGACAGACTGGATATCTACTGGGAGAAATAGGATGAGATTTTGCAATATCGCGAGCGGAAGCTCCGGTAACTGTACTTATATAGGGGATGATAACACGCATCTTATAATAGATGCCGGAATATCGGGTAAGAGGATCGAAGCAGGGCTTAACGATCTGGAGCTTACTACTCCCGATATCACAGGGGTACTCATCACACATGAACATACCGATCATATAGGGGGCCTCGGGGTAATTGCCCGAAAATACGGCCTCCCTATTTATGCCACGGAGGGAACGATAGATGCGATACATAATATGCCGAGATTAAGTGACATACCCGATCATCTTTTTCATGTTATAAGGGCAGATCAGAGCTTCAGGCTTGGGGATTTTAACATCAGTCCGATAGCAATATCGCATGATGCGGCGGAGCCCGTGGCCTACCGTATAGAAAACGGGGATAAGAGGGCGGCTGTGGCTACAGATCTGGGTACATACGACGAGTATATAACGGAGAGTCTGCGTGACTGCGACATACTGATGCTTGAAGCTAATCATGACGTCCATATGCTGGAGGTGGGACCTTATCCGTATCCGATAAAACGCAGGATACTCGGAGAAAAGGGACATCTTTCGAATGACAATTGCGGCAGACTCCTTACGAGCCTCATATCCGACAGACTCAGGCATGTGATACTGGGTCATCTCTCCAAGGACAACAATATGGAGGAGCTTGCTTATGAGACAGTCAGGATGGAGGTCACTATGTCAGACAGTGAATATCACTGGGGAGACTTTCCGGTCACCATAGCCAGACGGGATCAGAGGATGGAGTGCATTATAGTGTGAACAGTAACTGATCAGGCAGGTATTTGACCGCCGCACCCTGCGATGCTTTGAAGTATATGCTGTAGTATGGTAGATTATATGAAATATTATCATTATTTGACTGATGCGCCGGTCGTATTGTAAGACCGGATCTGATGAAAAGGAAGTAAAAGATATGAATGAGAACAGGCAGCGTGCCATAATTACTGTGGTAGGTCATGATACGGTGGGGATCATCGCGAAGGTATGCACCTACCTTGCGGATAATAATATCAACATACTGGATATAAGCCAAACGATAGTCGGAGGGTATTTCAATATGATGATGATCACGGATCTCTCCGGTAAGACCAAGCACTTTGCCGATATCTCATCAGAGCTTGACGCACTCGGCAAGGAAATAGGAGTGCTGATAAAAATACAGAGAGAAGACATCTTTGACGAGATGCATCGCATCTAAGCGATGACAATCATCGCGATCCGGGTCTTTCTTATGATGCCGTGATTTTATAGTAAGCGAAATTTAGGATTTCGCTTACTATAACGCTCCGCGAAGATGCGCACGGACTTCGTAAGGAAATATGCGGCTTTCAGCCGCCAAAATCCGGCGCAGTAAACGACAAAACGAAAAAAGTCTTGTCGTTTACTATAAGAGTTATGCCGGTATGAGGATAAAGACGCATTCACAGGCATAACGGACGGATCAAAAAATGAGTGCATGATAGCGGATACTGCATGGAAGCGGAGCAGTCCGTAAGTGATAAAAACAGAGGAGAACCATGATAAATATCCACGAAGTTACCGAAACCAACGAGATGATCCAAAAGGAAAATCTCGATGTGCGTACCATCACTATGGGAATATCGCTTATAAACCGCATCGATTCCGATGTGGATCGTCTGTGCGAGAGGATATATGACAAGATAACAGGCAAGGCCGAAAACCTTGTAAAGACCGGAGAAGCAATAGAGTCGGAATACGGTATCCCCATTGTCAATAAAAGGATATCGGTGACGCCCATAGGTCTTATAGGGGCGGCTTCCTGTAAAAGCAGTGAGGATTTTGTTAAGATCGCAAAAACCCTCGACCGCGCTGCAAGGAATACCGGGGTGAACTTTATAGGCGGGTATACGGCTCTTGTGGCAAAGGGAATGACCGATGAAGAAAGACTGCTCATAGAGTCGATCCCGGAGGCACTTAGCAGTACCGAGCGTATCATGTCTTCCGTTGTGGCAGGTTCGACAAGGACCGGTATAAATATGGATGCAATACGCCTGATGGGAGATATCATACTTAGGACCGCAGAAGCGACCAAAGATAAGGACTCAATCGGTTGTACAAAGCTCGTGGTGCTCTGTAACGCACCCGATGACAATCCTTTCATGGCAGGGGCATTTCACGGAGTGACGGAGCCTGATGTCGTGATAAATGTCGGAGTGAGCGGTCCCGGAGTAGTGAAGACTGCGCTTGAAAAGACGCATGGGGCGGATTTCGGTACACTTTGCGAGACAATAAAGAAGACAGCCTTTAAGGTGACAAGAGTAGGTGAGCTCGTGGCGCAGGAGGCATCAAGAAGGCTTAATGTGCCTTTCGGGATCATAGATCTGTCACTCGCACCCACACCGGCAATAGGAGACTCGGTGGCGGATATCCTGCATGAGATCGGTACTGAATATGCCGGAGCTCCCGGTACTACTGCAGCTCTTGCAATGCTTAACGATCAGGTGAAAAAGGGCGGCATCATGGCTGCAAGCTATGTGGGCGGACTCTCGGGAGCTTTCATACCGGTATCCGAGGATCAGGGGATGATAGACGCTGTTGACGCGGGAGCACTGACTCTTGAGAAGCTTGAGGCTATGACCTGTGTCTGCTCGGTAGGGCTTGATATGATAGCCATACCGGGAGATACTCCGACTACTACCATAGCCGGAATAATAGCGGATGAGCTTGCGCTTGGCATGGTCAATCAGAAGACGACCGCAGCGAGGCTTATCCCGGTGATAGGAAAGGGTGTCGGAGACAGTGCGGAGTTTGGAGGGCTGCTCGGACATGCACCGATCATGCCGGTCAACACTTTTTCATGCGCGGATTTTGTGAACCGTAAGGGACGCATACCGGCACCGATACATTCCTTCAAAAACTGACAGAAAGTAATTGGCAAATTTGATAAATACAGAAACGAGGTTCAAACATGATCGCAGCAAACAATGTTACGTACAGAGTAGGTAAGAAAGCCCTCTTTGAGGAGGTCAACATCAAATTTACGGAGGGTAACTGCTATGGCATCATAGGCGCCAACGGAGCGGGTAAATCTACATTTCTTAAAATACTCTCAGGAGAGCTTGAGACGACGAACGGCGATATAGAGGTCACACCGGGACAGCGTATCTCGGTGTTAGAGCAGGATCACTTCAAGTACGACTCTCAGACAGTGCTGGATACGGTGATACAGGGTAACGAGCATCTCTATGACGTGATGAAGGAAAAGGAAGCGATATATGCAAAGCCTGACTTCTCGGATGAAGACGGCATGAGGGCAGCCGAGCTTGAGGGAGAGTTTGCCGAGATGAACGGATATGAAGCCGAGAGCGATGCCGAGTCGCTCTTAAACGGACTGGGGATAGATACGTCTCTGCATTACTCGCTTATGGGAGATCTGAACGGCTCGGAAAAGGTCAAGGTACTGCTTGCGAGAGCACTCTTCGGAAGCCCTGACATACTGCTCCTTGATGAGCCTACGAACCATCTGGATCTGGATGCGATAGAGTGGCTTGAGGAATTCCTTATAGACTTCCCGAATACCGTGATAGTGGTATCCCATGACAGATATTTCCTTAACAAGGTCTGCACGCATACCGCGGATATAGACTACGGAAAGATCACACTCTTCTCCGGTAACTATGACTTCTGGTATGAATCATCGCAGCTGCTCGTACAGCAGATGAAGGAAGCAAATAAGAAGAAGGAAGAGAAGATAAAGGAGCTGCAGGAGTTTATATCCCGCTTCTCGGCAAATGCTTCAAAATCAAAGCAGGCTACATCCAGAAAGAGGGCTCTGGAAAAGATAGAGCTCGATACCATCAAGCCGTCATCGAGGAAGTATCCCTATGTGGATTTCAGACCCGACAGGGAGATCGGAAACGAGGTGCTTTCGGTAGAAAATCTTACCAAGTATCAGGACGGCAGGATAGTACTGGACAATCTTACATTTACTCTTAGAAGGAATGACAAGGTGGCTCTGGTGGGTGCGAACGAGCAGGCGATCACGATGCTTATGCGCATCCTTATGGGAGAGGAAGAGCCGGATTCGGGGTCTTATAAATGGGGAGTGACGACCTCGCAGGCTTATTTTCCGAAGGACAATTCCGCGGAGTTTGACAATGATTACACGATAACCGAGTGGCTTATGGGGTACTCTCCCGAAAAAGACGTGACATATGTACGCGGCTTCCTCGGACGCATGCTCTTCCCCGGTGAGGACGGTGTGAAAAAGGTAAGGGTACTCTCAGGAGGAGAGAAGGTCAGATGTATGCTTTCAAAAATGATGATATCGGGGGCAAATGTTCTTGTACTGGATGAGCCTACGAACCATCTTGATATGGAGAGCATCACCGCATTGAATAACGGACTCATAAAGTTCTCCGGAGTGGAGATATTTTCATGCCATGACCATCAGTTCGTGCAGACCACGGCAAACCGTATAATGGAGATACGTTCGGACGGTACGCTGGTCGATAAGATAACCACCTATGACGAGTATCTCGAGGGCAATACGGAAGCAAGAAAGAACTATGTATATACAGCGAATCTTGATGACGACGCGAATTGACGGATCCCATGAAGGTAGCGGGTGTAATAGCTGAATTTGATCCTTTTCATAACGGACATGCTTTTTTTCTGCGGAGAGTGAGAGAGCTCACCTCCGCAGATTTTATTATTGCCGTTATGAGCGGAGACTTCACACAGAGGGGTAATATAGCTGTAGCCGGTAAGAGACTGAGGGCAGAGTCCGCTCTGAAAAACGGTGCGGACATTGTGATAGAGCTGCCGGTACATTTCGCTACCGCTACTGCTGAGCTCTTTGCGACGGGAGGAGTGTCATTGCTTGATGCGCTGGGATGTGTGGATGTCCTGTGCTTCGGAACGGAATCAGATGATATAGAGCCGCTGAAATCGCTTGCCGCTGTGCTTGGGGATGAGACTGAGGCATTCAAGGAGAGTCTTACCTCGCATCTTAAAGAGGGCATGAGCTATCCCGCAGCCAGAATGGCTGCGGTCATAGACACAGCAGGTATACCGGAGGATGTAACCGGGATTACGGAAGACAGAATAAAAGAGATAATGTCAAAGCCGAATAATATACTTGGAATAGAGTATATGAAGGCGCTGCACAGGACAGGCTCGGATATGGCTGTCGTAAATGTCAGGCGTGAAGCGGTCGATCATGATGCCGTGAACACCTACGGAGCATACAGCTCTGCGAGAAACATCAGACAAATACTTAAGGATACGCATTCGCTTGATGCTGTGGTAGGGTATCTGCCCGAGAATACGCTGCCGCTTTTACGTGAGCATTTTGATATCGACTGGCCGGTCTTTGACGATGATATGTCATCGCTTATGAAATACAGGCTGCTCATGGAGGATGAGACCTCACTCATGCAATATGCGGACATGAGTACCGATCTGGCGAGAAGGATAATAAAAAGAAGGCCGGATTTTATAAGCGTGACTCAGTTTACCGAGCTGATAAAGAGCAGGAATCTGACCTATACGAGGATATCGAGAGCGCTGCTGCATATGTTTCTGTCCGTTACGAAGGAGGATATGAAGCTTTTTGATCATTCACACGCTGTACCCGGGGAAGAGAGCAGGCATTTCCCGGATATGGGATATGTACGTATACTGGGCTTCAGGAAAGAAGCATCGGGTCTTATAGACATGATAAAAGAAAGATCGGGTCTGCCGGTGGTCTTCAGGAGTGCGGAGTACGAGAAGCTTCTTAAAGTGCCTTATTTAAGGATATTTGAAAAGGGGTTAAGAGCCTCTGAGATATCCGGCTCGATAGTAAAGGATATATACGGCACCGATATACCGTCAGATATCTCATCTGTGGCTATGGCAAAGGACGGACTGGTACTGGTATAGACTTACAGGTCAAAAACCCATATACTATAATGTGGAAGAAAACGATAGGAGATAAAATACTATGACGGATAATAAAAAGAAGCTTCCGCTTGCCACGCAGATATTTATTGCTCTTGTACTGGGTATCGCAGTGGGACTTCTCATGCAAAGCCATGCTGATATTGCAGATGCCTATATCAAACCGGTAGGAACCATTTTCCTTAATCTGCTTAAATTCATCGTGGTGCCGATAGTGCTGTTCTCGATAATGGCAGGTATCATATCAATGAGTGATATCAGGAAGGTCGGTTCCATAGGTATCAAGACGATAATCTATTATATGTGCACGACCGCCGTAGCCATAGTGATAGGACTCGCAGGAGGCAATCTGTTCAAAGGGTTCTTTCCGATACTGGAGACATCCGATCTCAGCTATGAGGTCTCGGAGTCCGTTCCGTTTATGGATACGATCGTGGGGATATTCCCCTCCAACTTCATCGCTCCGCTTTCGGAGGCTACGATGCTTCAGGTCATCGTGATGGCTATACTGATCGGCTTTGCCGTCATACTGGCCGGAGAAGAGGCGGCTCCTGCGGTAAAGGGCATCAACTCATTCAACGCGATATTCATGAAGTGTATGGAGATGATCCTGAAGCTGTCTCCCATTGGTGTATTCTGTCTGATATGTCCCGTGGTGGCGGCAAACGGAGCAGCGATCCTGGGCTCTCTCGCTATGGTGCTGCTGACAGCTTATATATGCTATTTTGCACATATGCTGATCGTATATTCTCTGGCTGTGAAGACTATAGGTGGTATTAGTCCCGTTGAATTCTTCAAGGGTCAGTTCCCTGCAATGATGTTCGCTTTTTCGAGCGCATCAAGTGTGGGCACACTCCCGATAAATATGAAGGGATGCGAGAAGATGGGTGCAGACAAGGAGATCACATCATTCGTGCTTCCTCTCGGTGCTACCATCAATATGGACGGTACCGCGATATATCAGGGTGTATGTGCGATCTTTATCGCAGCCTGCTACGGCATATCCCTGACCCCGTCTCAGATGCTCACCATAGTCCTTACTGCAACTCTCGCTTCAATAGGCACTGCAGGGGTGCCCGGCGCGGGTATGGTCATGCTTGCCATGGTGCTGGCATCTGTAGGACTTCCTCTTGACGGTATAGCTCTTGTCGCAGGTGTGGACAGGATATTCGACATGGGCAGGACGGTCGTAAATATCACCGGAGACGCGTCATGTGCACTTGTTGTTTCAAATCTGGAAAGGAAGAAGGCATTAAAGAAGGGTGCTGCGTGATTATCTGATCATATGTCCGCTTGTATTCATAGCCGGATTTATAGATGCTGTTGCGGGAGGCGGTGGACTGATATCGCTTCCCGCTTATTTTATTACCGGGATACCCGTACACAGCTGTGTAGCGACCAACAAGATGAGTGCTTTCATGGGCACATCCGTCACTACCGTAAAATATGCGAGAGATGGCTTTATACCTTGGAAGACAGCAGTTTTCTGCATACCGTGCGCGTTTCTCGGATCAGCCATCGGAGCCAATGCCGCATTGATGATCCCTGACAGGATATTTAAGGCAGTGCTGGTCATCATCATACCCTTTACAGGCGTCCTGATCCTGACAAAGAAGGACATACTGAACCCGAAGAGATCATTTTCGGAGAGGATCACGATACTTATCTGTGCCGCAAGCTCCTTGATCATAGGAGTATATGACGGATTTTACGGACCGGGTACGGGGACCTTTCTGCTGTTACTTCTTACAGGTATGGCAGGTATGGAGCTGACAAGGGCGAACGGTCTTACCAAGGCCGTGAACTTTACCACGAATCTGTCGGCTCTTGCTGTATTTCTCATAAGAGATCAGGTCCGTAGCCGGTCTTTTTAATATCGCAGGCAATTACATCGGAGCGACCCGTTTCGAGAAAAGCGGATCCAAAATAGTGAAGCCCGTTATGATAGCGGTGCTTGCGGTTTTCTTTGTGAAGCTTATGCTCGAGCTCATTGGGGAAGGCTGAGCCGGACAGTCTATATCGCTACCGGAATATCCTTTACCTGAGGACCGTATTGATAGTCCGTCAGCTCCATATCATCTACTGTGAAATCGTAGAAATCCTTCACATCCTTTATCATCCTGAACTTCGGAGCAGGGTATTGAGGACGATTTATGAGCTCGCGTACTATGTCGAGATGTCTGTCATAGATATGGGCATTTCCGATCATATGCACCAGCTCTCCGGGCTTCATTTTGCATATGTGGGCAAGCATATAAATGAGTACGGAATATTGGACTACATTCCAGTTGCCAGCGGCGAGGAGATCGTTGGATCTCTGATTCAGTATCCCGTTCAGCACTAGGGCACCGTCATCCTCAGCTCTTGTCACCATGAAGGTCATCTCATAGGCGCAGGGGGCGAGATGCATCTCGTACTGCTCCTCGGGGTTCCACATGGAGACCAGTATCCGTCTTGAAAAGGGTGTGATCTTAAGATCGTATATGGCCTTGTCGAGCTGGGTCATCATGAAGCCGTCTCTGCCGTTTACTGATGCTTTTTCGGCATAGACATGACCGTTTCCCCCAATGAGTCCGCCAAATGCCCTTGTCAGTCCGGACTCGGATACATCGGTGTAGAAATGCTTCTTTGCCTGCTGATATCCATAGGCTTTACCTATTGAACCTTCTTCATCTGCCCAGGAGTCCCATATATGCCCCTTTAGATCGTGTATGTTGTTTGACTGCTTCTGCCATATCCACAGCAGCTCGTCGATACAGGTCTTAAAAGCCACCTTTCTGAAGGTCAGAGCAGGAAATTCACTTCCAAGATCATATCTGTTCACTACACCGAAGCAGGCAAGTGTGTATGCAGGGGTACCGTCTTCCCAATGAGGACGTATCTCCTCGCCTTTATTGTCCGTTCCGTGAGAGAGGATATCCTCGCACATCCTTTTGAATATTACATCTGCCTGACTCATTTCAGCTCCTTACCGTATTCTCATAATATTTAATACATGGTTATAGTGCAATGATTATCGCAATCGCTTAATATATGTTTGATAGTTGGGTAATATGTGTTTTACAGAGCACTTAGCACATCTTACTTGGCGAGCTCATTGTCGCCAATGGGGTTTCGCTGGTGGTACGCCTTAGAAACCCCATGCTATAAGACAACGAGCGAGCTTAGTAAGATGTAGCCGCGGTTGGAAAACACATATTATCCAACAAAATAATATTAAACGATTGCCCTATGCAATGATACCAACGAATTGCATAATATTACCTAAATATAGTAAAATATTCGATTAAAGTAAAGGTGTAATGACACGGAAAGGAGGGAATACATGTCTGACGTGATAATGGACAGGGGACATTTCGGCTCTATTGAAGAGTTTCAGGACCCTGAACAGCTGTATAAAGATCTGACTGACAAGGTCAGAAAGTATCATCCCTCCGATGATATATCAATGATAGAAAAGGCCTATGCCAAGGCCTATGCCGCTCACGAGGGGCAGATGCGCAAATCGGGAGAACCGTATATAATACATCCGCTCTGCGTAGCCATCATACTGGCGGATCTTGAAATGGATAAGGAGACCATAGCCGCAGGTCTGCTGCATGATGTGGTGGAAGATACCATAATGACTACCGAGGATCTGGAAAAGGAGTTCGGCAGTGATGTGGCGGCACTCGTGGACGGTGTCACAAAGCTCAGCAAGCTGCAGTATCATGGTGACAAGGTTGAGTTTCAGGCAGACAATCTCAGGAAGATGTTCCTTGCGATGGCCAGGGATATCAGGGTCATCATCATAAAGCTTGCCGACAGACTCCACAACATGCGGACGCTGCGATATCAGCCCGAGAACAAGCAGGTGGAGATAGCGAGGGAGACCATAGATATATATTCGCCCATAGCCCAGAGACTTGGTATATCAAAGATCAAGGTGGAACTGGACGATATTTCTCTTAAATATTTAAAGCACGATGTGTACGAGGATCTGAAGGAGAAGATAGCCCAGAAGCGCAGCGAGAGAGAAGAGTTTGTCGAGAATATCGTCATAGAAGTGCGCAAACACATGGAGGATGCCGGGATAAAGGCTCATGTGGACGGCAGAGTCAAGCATTTCTTCTCCATATATAAGAAGATGGTGAACCAGGGCAAGAGCATTGATCAGATATATGATCTTTTTGCCGTGCGTATATATGTGGATACGGTAAAGGACTGCTATGCGGCACTCGGTATCATACATGAGATGTACAAGCCGATACCCGGCAGATTTAAGGATTATATCGCGACACCAAAGGATAACATGTATCAGTCGTTACATACGACGCTGATAGGTCATTCGGGCATACCGTTTGAGATACAGATACGTACCTATGAAATGCACAAGACCGCCGAGTACGGTATCGCTGCCCATTGGAGATACAAGGAGGCATCTGACGGACTCAATCCCGACATGCAGGAGGAGGAGAAGCTGTCATGGCTCAGACAGATACTTGAGTGGCAGCAGGACATGTCGGACAATCAGGAGTTTCTGCAGTCACTTAAAGCAGATCTTAACCTCTTCTCGGATCAGGTGTATTGCTTTACTCCCACCGGAGATGTAAAGACCCTTCCGGCCGGTTCTACACCGATAGATTTTGCTTATGCCATTCATTCCGCTGTAGGCAACCGGATGATAGGTGCCAAGGTGAACGGTAAGCTGGTTCATATCGACTATCAGATACAGAACGGGGACAGGGTAGAGATCATCACTTCCCAAAACTCAAAGGGACCGTCAAGAGACTGGCTTAACGTGGTCAAGTCCACTCAGGCTAAGTCAAAGATAAACCAGTGGTTCAAGCACGAGCTGAAGGAAGAAAATATCGTAAGGGGAAAAGAAGCCATTGCCGGCTACTGCAAGTCACACGGCATAAATATATCAAAGATAGCCAAGCAGGAGTACATGGATGAGGTCATGCAGAGGTATGGCTTCAAGGACTGGGATGCGGTATATGCGGCCATAGGACACGGCGGTCTCAAGGAAGGTCAGGTCGTAGGCAGGATGCATGAGCTCTATGAGAGAGATCATGCCGGCAAGGTCACGGATGAGGATATACTGAACGAGCTCGATGAGAAGACAAGGCATGCGATAAAGAGAAAGAAAAAAGGCGGTATCATCGTAAGAGGAGTACATGATGTTTCGGTAAGGTTTTCAAAGTGCTGTTCTCCGCTCCCGGGTGATGAGATAGTGGGATTTGTCACAAGGGGCAGAGGCATATCAGTACACCGTACGGACTGCGTGAATATAGTAAATCTTCCCGACTCTGACAGAAGCAGGCTCATAGAGGCCGAATGGGATAAGAACTCGGGCAAGTCTTCAGAGGATGAGAGCTATGTGGCGGAGATCAATATATACGCCAACAACAGGAGCGGACTGCTGATCGATATCACTAAGGCATTCAGCGACAGCAGTCTGGATATACAGGGTGTAAATACGCGCATATCCAAGCAGGGAGTGGCGACCATCACTATGAGCTTTGAGATACACAGTACGGAAGAGCTTGAAAAGATAATGACAAGGCTCAGGAACATAGCAAGTGTGATAGACATAGAAAGGACGAGCGGATGATACGCAGTATAGTACTGGGACCGGTACAGACAAATGTATATTTCATAATAAACGATGATACAAAGGAGTGCGTGATAGCCGATCCGGCAGACAGTCCGGAGGTGATCATCAGACTGATAAAGGAAAACGGACTGATACCTGCAGCAGTCATACTAACGCATGGGCATTATGATCATATAGCCGGGATAGCCGGTCTCCTTGAAGGTCTTAAGGATGAGGTAAAGCTTACGATATATGCCGCGGAGACCGAGAAAAGACTGCTTAAAGACGTGGATATGAATCATTCGCTGGAGTCCTACGGCAGAGGCATTACCGTGGATGCGGATGTTTTCTTAAAGGATGGGGAAGAGTTTGAGGAAGCGGGGATAGGCTTTAAGTGCATCCATACTCCCGGGCATACAGAGGGCTCATGCTGCTATCTTATAGACGGAATGAAAGCGCTGATCTCAGGCGATACTCTTTTTGAAGGCTCGATCGGAAGGACGGATCTTCCGACAGGAAGCATGGCTACTATGAGGAAGACGCTTGCGGAGAAGATAATGCCTCTTGATGATGATATCACGGTATATCCGGGACACGGAGGGAACACTACGATCGGGGATGAGAAAAAGTGGAATCCGTTCCTCGGAGGAGATTTCTGATAGCAGATATAGCTTTCTGCTCTGAAACATTTAAATCCGGCTTCAAGCCTTACACAGTGAATATGCAGGTTCTGAGCTATACATATTTTCGAGGCAGTAAGCGAATTCAGTAGGCTACAGCCGCCGAGAAAATAAAACATGTAATAGAAAACAGATAATCAGTGATATGAAAGGAAGTATGATGAGCGATAAACTGATAAAGAAGCCTACTACGGGGATGAAGGATATACTGCCCGATGAAATGGAGATAAGGGACTATGTTGAGAGCCTTGTGAGACAGACATACGGCAGCTTCGGCTTTACGCATATTGAGACACCCGTTGTGGAGCATATAGAGAATCTCACATCCAATCAGGGCGGCGAAAATGAGAAGCTCATCTTCAAGATAATGAAGAGGGGAGAGAAGCTTGATATAGTAAATGCCGCAAGTGAAAACGACCTCGCGGACTCGGGACTCAGATATGATCTGACACTCCCGCTGTCGAGATATTATGCCAACAACAATCCCTCTCTTCAGATGCCTTTTAAGGCACTTCAGATGGGGAATGTGTTCAGGGCGGACAGACCGCAGAAGGGCAGGTTCAGACAGTTCAAGCAGTGTGATATAGATATCATAGGTGATCCTTCGGATCTGGCCGAGATAGAGCTGGTGAGCGCTACAGCGACGCTGCTCTCAAAGCTTGGATTTAAGGGCTTTAAGGTCAGGATCAATGACAGAAGACTGCTGAGAGCCATGGGAAGCTATGCGGGCTTTGATGAGGCTTCTCTCGGTGAGGTGTTTATTGTACTTGATAAGATGGACAAGATCGGTATCGACGGTGTGGAAGCGGAGCTCAAAGGGGACGGATATGATGCGGAAGCGGTTGAGAAATATCTGAGCCTTTTCAAGGAAACAGATGATACTACGGACGGCATCAGACATATCGGTGAGATCCTCGGCGATAAAGCGGACAGCAGGGTGACAGCCGATCTGATCGAGATATTTGAAGCGGTAGGCGATGCGGCTCCGGCTGACTGCAGGCTCTCGTTTGATCCCACTCTTGTCAGAGGGATGGGATACTATACCGGCACCATATTTGAGATAGAGATGGATGAATTCGGAAGCTCCGTGGCAGGGGGCGGAAGATATGACGGGATGATAGGCAGATTTACCGGACAGGATGTGCCTGCGTGCGGTTTCTCCATAGGCTTTGAGCGTATCATCACGATACTCATGGATAAGGGTTTCAGGATACCGGAGTCTCCCGAACGCATTGCTTTTCTTATTGAAAAGGGGGTAGGTGCCGACAGGCTCCCGGGTATCATGAAAGAGGCAAAAAGCCTGAGAGAAGACGGGAAGACCGTGCTCATCACAAGGATGGCAAAGAACAAAAAGTTTCAGAAGGACAGTCTGGAAAAGGCAGGCTACACCTCTTTCAGGGATTTTTATAAGGATTAAGAAATGGGATTACTTAAAAGGGAACTCGGACTGATAGCGCTGACCGATCTCGCGAGCATGAGAGTCGATATGACTTTAAGAGATGCGGTGGAGGAGGCAATAAACGGAGGAGCCACGATGGTGGTTCTTAATGAGCCCACACTGTCGCATGACGCGCTTATGAAGGAGGCTGTCAGGCTCAAGATACTCTGCGGTATGCATGACATACCGTTTATAATGATGCGCCATGTGGACATAGCCGATGCCGTGGATGCGGACGGAGTGATAGTGGCTTATGAGGAGTTCAAGCCTGACAGGATCAGACCCGTCATCGGCTCGGACAGAAGCATAGGTGTGCTGGTATCTACGCCGGATGAAGCAAGGATAGCGGTGCACGGCGGAGCCTGGTTTCTTATGTGCGGACCGGTCAGCACCGGACATGACGGAGAGCACTCGGACTGTATCACCATAGCAGAGCTTGAGGACGTGTGTGGTGTCGTGGATATCCCGGTAGTGGCATACGGAGGGCTCGCGGATGCCGATGTGAATTACTTAAGAGGTACCGGAATATCGGGTATAGGTGCCGGGACCGGAATATTCGGACAGACCGATATAAAGAGTGCCGCGGCGTCACTCAGGCGCATATCCAGGGAGATACTGTAAGTCATGCGTGTCTGGACAGAGCTCATCATTCTGATATTTCTTTCAGCCTTCTTTTCGGCCGCGGAGACTGCACTTACCACGTTTAACAAGATACGGATGAGGGAAAAGCAAATAGTAAAAAAGGTAATATAACATCATATAATCAACAAGAGCCTTTAAAACCTCTTAATTTTAGGAAAATGAGTGGAAATAATAATTCAAATAATG
>CAJOME010000019.1 GCA_905235585.1 uncultured Lachnospiraceae bacterium
TTTTGAAACGAGAATTAATCTATCAAAACCGTAAAATATGGATACGAAAACAGCGGATTATAGATAATATATAAACCTGAATGGGTTTAACACAATAGAGCTCGAGTGAATTGAAATAATCCCGCAAGCCTTGTAAATACTGGGTTTGCGGGATTATTTTTTGCCTTTTGCTCATAGCTTTCCAAGCTCTCAAAGTAGCTTTCAACATCAGAACGGTGCTCATATAAACTGTCCAGAAAACGGCACAGATCACCGTTATGCTTTGTCTGGATTTTCCGATTGCAGCATCAGAAAGCCTCGCTGTAGCCCGCTACAGCTTCTTTATGAAAAGGAAGCAGGTTGCAAAGCGGGCATCTGTGTGATCATTTATATGAAGGGCTCAGATATAACTTGAGGTTATAACTCTTCATACTTTTTTTATATTATGCAGGTGTTTTGTTTCAATTTATAGTAATAGTATGTTGAAAATCCAACAGGAAAATGGATGGTAGGGATCTGCAGGACGACCTGATAGCCCGTACCGAGCAGCAGGCTATTTAATCTTGTGGAGAAACTGCTTATTTTCAATATTCAAAAATACTCTCTCCATGACGGCAGCGGCATTCGGACAGTGATCTTTCTGAAAGGGTGTCCGTTGCGTTGTGCGTGGTGCTGCAACCCCGAATCGCAAAACCCAAAGCCGGAGCTTATGTACAGAAAGAGCCTTTGCATCGGGGAGGTTGGCTGTGGTCTTTGCAAGGGAGAAGCGGTCTCTTTTGACAGTGAGGGAAAGGCGCAGCCGGATTTTTTGCGGCTGCCAGAGGATCCGGCGTGGGCGGATGTCTGTCCTTCGGGGGCTCTCTGCGTCGAGGGAAGGTGGATGGATGCTGATGAGCTTTTGGATATCGCCGAGCGGGATGCGGCTTTTTACAGAAACGGGGGCGGCATCCCGTGCAAGAGCAGGCATTATGTTCTATGATGATGATGCATAGGAATCATCTACATATTCATGGGATCCCAAAGAACCGTAAAACAGCCAAAGAGTAAGTTGTGATGATATTTGTCTTTGGTATAATGAATCGGATGGGATGTTTTTTATGAGTATTTTCAGGCTTTATCCTTAACATGATGATAAGCTGAAAGAGGCATTGGAGAAGAAAGAAAAGAATATGAAGGAATATTCATCGTGCAGACCCAGAAACTGCGGCATAGACAGGAACAGCACAACAGGCTATTGCAGGGAAAAGAGCTCTCTTCACGTGGCGAGGGCTTCTTTGCATATGTGGGAAGAGCCCTGCATCTCGGGAAGCAATGGCTCCGGCACGGTATTCTTTTCCGGCTGCAACATGGGCTGCGTCTTTTGCCAGAACAGAGCTATCAGCCGCGGAGAAGCAGGAAAGACCATCACCTGGGAGAGACTGTCTGAAATCTTCTTTGAGCTGCAGGATTTGGGTGCTAATAATATAAATCTTGTGACCGGAGACATGTTCATCCCTACAATTGTCAGGGCGATTGACAGTGCAAGACAACAGGGGATAAAGATACCCTTTCTTTTTAATACTTCATCTTATCTGAACGTTGATAGCGTCAAGATGCTGGATGGGCTTATCGATATCTACCTTCCGGACTTTAAGTATATCCGGGAGGAGGACAGCGTAAGATACAGCAATGCTCCGGGCTACCCAAATGCAGCTAAGGATGCCATACAGGAGATGGTGCACCAGCAGCCGGATTGCTTTTTTTCAGATGAAAGAAAAGCGAAGCGAAAGGCTTCTGAAAACGACCGCCTCAGTACCCCTGTCTATCAGGGCAATCAAAAGATCATCCAAAAGGGCGTGATCGTCCGACACCTTCTTATGCCGGGTATGCTTATACAGGCCAAGCTCATTGTGAAATATCTGCATGAACATTACGGTGACAATATTTATCTGAGTCTCATGAGCCAGTACACTACCGTTGACGGTCTTAGCTCTTTTCCCGAGATAGACCGGAAAGTAACAAATGCAGAATACAAAAGCCTTGTGGAATACGCCACGGGTATCGGTGTTGAAAACGGCTTTGTGCAGGAGGGTGAAGCTGCCGGTGAAAGCTTCATTCCGGAGTTTGATCTAAGGGGAGTCTGAGAGGGCGATTTCTCAGGCAGGATAGGAGGTTTTTTAGATGAACACTAAGTGGGCAGAGGAATTGTTTTCTTGTCTGATGATCGGATTGGGGGCAATGATGGCGAGTTTTTCGGTAATTTGTATCCTGATCCCAAATGATGCTATTGATTATGGTACAGCAGGCATTTCGATAATCATCAATAAGCTTACGGGATTCAATCTGTCACTTTGTGTCGGAGTGATTTTTCTTCCTTTCCTTATAGCGGGCACGCTGGTACTGGGAAGACGCTTCGGTTTTAAGGCGTTGCTTGGCACAGCAGTCTATACCATTGGCCTCGCTCTATTTGAGAAGATACCGTTTGAACTGAATACGGAGCACTTTCTTGCTGTGGTCTTTGGCGGTGCCATTCTTGGCGCAGGTCTTGCGTTGATCCTAAAAAACGGAGGCTGTATAGATGGCTCGGAGATATTTGCAAATATTATCGTTAAAAAGGCATCGGAAAAACTTGGCAAGGATTTCAGCCTCACATATATTCTGATAGTCTTTAACGCATGTGTGTATACGGCGGTATTTCTGCTCATAAACCGTAACGCCGCGCTGTTGAGCCTTTTGGTCTATGTGATAGCTACATCTATTATCAATCATTTTACAGATCATTTTGAAGCGATCAAGCAGGTGACGATAATCACAAAGGAGCCTGAAGATATAGTGCTTGCGATCCGGGAAGAGCTGAACAAGACGTGTACGATCGTGGATTCTTACGGCGCTATTTCCGGTGAGAATAAAACACTGATCTGCTATGTCAATTATTTTGAAATGCAAAAGATGAAGGATATCCTGTCTGCTCATGATGGCACCTTCAGCACAGTATCCACAATTGATGAGATATTAAGATAAATGGGTTTTTGGCATCCCGGGATCAGCCGAAGACCGGATAAAACATTTTGACACAGATGTATTTTATATTGTAAATTAGTATAGGTTTACAATAAAACATGAAGAGGTCAGCATATGAAAAAAAGAAAATCGTTAAAACACATACTTCTTACGGAAACGGTCGCGTTTGCGGCGATAATGATAATCATTATCACAGCGATCAACATTAAAATGCAGAGTGACAAGATCACGGAGCTTTCCGGTTCCGTACTGTCCAAAGAGTCGGTATCTTATGCCAGCGAGGTGTATAACTGGTGGAGCGGTATCGAAGAGAGGGTGAAGCAGACGGCGGATGTATACAGGAATATTCCCGAGCCTACATATGACGATACACTTGCGATGCTTCTTGAGCTCACGGAGCTCGATCCCGATTCTCAGGACATATATATAGGATATGGCGACGAGTCCGTATTTCTGGATGGTTCCGGATGGGTGCCCGATGACACGTTTGTGTTTACGGACAGGGCATGGTATATCGGAGCACTTGATAAGAAGGGTGATATATATACTTCAGAGCCGTATGTGGATGCTTCCACAGGAAAGACCTGCCTTGCATGTGCGATCATGCTCCGCGACAATGTGGTGCTCAGCAGCGATATCAATTTCGATATGGTATCCGAAAAGCTCTCACAGTTCAAGTCCAGTTCACCTGATGCGAAGTTTTACATCATTAATAAAGCAACAAAGGATATACTCGTCAGCAGCGTGGATGGTCTTACAGGTACTACCGTGGATGAGAGCCCCGATGCGATCATGCAGGGTCTTGCCACAGTGATAGATTCAATGGATACGTCAAATATTATTGATGCGAATAAGGTAGTGACGGTAAAAACTGCCGCGGGTAAAATGATGTATGCGGCTACGGATATCACGGAAACATCCTGGATAGTCGTATCCGCAGTACCGTATTCATTTGTCAGCAGCAACATCAGGAACACCGTCCTCATCATTTTTATAGTATCGGTAGTGCTTCTTGTCCTGCTTGCAGTAATACTTTATATCATAATAAGCAAATACATAAATCCTGTGGCTAAGGTCACCGACAGGATCACCGATATCAGCAAGGGAGATTTCACCGTCCAGCTCAAGCCGGAAGGGAACAACGAGATCACCACGCTCAGCGAACAGCTTAATGACTATATCGGAAATATGCACAATATGCTGCTTAACCTTGCCAATATGTCAAAGGATATGAATTCCAGTGCCAGCGAATGCTATGACATATCGCACACACTGTCTTCCTCCAACCAGTCACAGGGTGATTCGATAGAGCAGCTCAATACCACACTCTCGATGATGAATGAATCGATAGAGGATGTGGCACGCGCGGCTACGGAGTTGGCATCCACATCCGGTCAGCTGAAGCAGAACGCGGAAGATGTGAAGCGGCTCTGCACGGAGACGATGGATTCATCCACGGCAGGAAAAGACCAGATGTCCACTATGACTTCAAATGTCAATACTCTTAGCGATACGATCCGCGAACTGACGGATATCATAAGAGTTACGGCTCAGTCGGTAGAAAAGATCACCGGTATCACGGATACCATAAATGCCATATCCGAGCAGACCAATCTGCTGTCACTGAACGCGTCGATAGAAGCGGCCAGAGCGGGAGAGATGGGCAAGGGCTTTGCGGTAGTGGCATCCGAGGTCGGTGTACTTGCAAAGCAGTCATCCGAAGCTACCGAGACTATCCGCCAGTTGATCGGAGGCATTACTCATAATATAGAGGATATCAATGAAAAGGCCGACAGATGTATGTCTGATATGGAGGCATGCATTTCAGGAGTCAGGGAAGCTAACAAGTCATTTGATACCATCTATGAAGACGTTGCAAAGGCTACCGACGGTATAGTAGAGATCGCGAGCGGTATAGAGAAGATCAATGATGTGGCAAGCGGCAACGCTGCGACCACACAGGAGCAGGCTTCTTCAATAAACGAGATACTCGGACTCAGCGATCAGATCGTAACGGAGAGCAGGAATGTGCTTTCGGAGACCGACAGCATCTCCAACATATCCGAGAACCTGAATCAGTACTCGGATGCTATAAAGCTGGATCTTTCAAAGTATACGTTGTAATAGAATATCTTTAATACACCGGCTATCCAAACAGGATCGGAAACCCGGTAATATGCTCTGTCCCGCAGCGGCGGCAGCTCCCGAAAGGATCAATACGGGCTCCGCGTTTCGGGACAGTCCGGTATAAACTGTCCTTCTTCCGGATAATGATCTTTTCCCATATCGACAGATGACAGGGAGAAGTAGTCATGAATCAGATGGTCGGTGTCAGCATAGTCTTCATCTATCGGATCATCCCAGGTCACATCGACAAGGTAGTACACACCGTCTGCTTTTATATAATTCCACGCATGCGCCTCCGTCTCACCTTTTGTGTTGACGGCAGTGCCGGAGATATAGCCGCATTCTATGCCGATCCGGTTCAGGATGAGCTGATAGGCTCTCGCATAGCCTGCGCAGACGGCCTTGTGATTGACCAGCGCGCCGTATGCGGTATATGCAAAGTCAAAATGCGGATCAGCAGAGGATCGGGCATAATAAAGCACATCCGGATCATACTGTGTATTGTGTATGATCATGTCATGTATCCAAAGAGCCCTATCATAGTCAGTCCCATCGGGGCAGCCGGCGATATAGGCCTCCACGGTGGCATCAAGAGCTGCCGACATAGCCGGGAGGGAAGAGGTGCTTTCGGCAAATTCGGGTTTCAGTGTCAGAGTCTGATCGCTGCCATATGTGACGGTCTTTATCTCTGCGGTACCCGTAAGCCAGAAGAGCTCAGGATGGTCATCCAGCACGCCTACGTATGCATCAAATATATCCTGCGGAATGATAGTGTCGTCAGTGAAGACCACCCGGTCACTGTACGCAGACAGCTCTTCATACAATCTGTCATATATCGCCTTGTGTACGGCATCACTCATGCTGCCGGTGCTTTCAAGCACCCCGGAACTTTGGATATCTGAGGATATATCTTCGTCATTGACGCTGATTTGCTGTGTACTGCCGGCATCCGATGAAAACGGGATCGGAAGGTGCATATTTTCTTCCGACATTGCTTTCAGGCAGCACACGATCAGGGCGAAAAGCAACGCGCCTCCGATCCATCTGGGTATACGGAAACCCTCATGCTCCTCATAGTGCTCAGAACCGTCACTAAGACCGGCGGCCATGCATATCGGGGAATAAAAACCGTATCCGATACAGGCGCCGGCAAGAGACCATATTTCGTCATCTATGGCTACGATCCCGCCGTAGCAGAAATACTTGAACAGCTCCAGGACGGCCACTGACAGAACGGTAAGGATGAGAGTGCCGTTGAGGCTCTTTCTGCCACATGCGAACGGAAACAGCAGTCCCACGGGGATGAAAAGGACAAGATAGTCAACATACTCGTTTATATATGCCGTATACAGTCCGTCCATGAGAAATCCTAAGACCCGGACATCCTTAAACTGAGTGCCGGGGACAGCATCGGGGATATTTCTGAACAGCAGATACACTACCGCGAGCACGTATGCGATCAGCAGCAAAGATGAAATGATGCGTACTAAAAGATGCTTATTCATGTTATATAGAATATATAATCATCAGGATAAAATCAAAGCGAACTGAAGGTGTGAGAATAGTAACAATCTCTGATCGTCAATGTACTGTCACATGATCCCGGGCTGGTGTATAATAATAGCCTGATCGAAAGGAGGATGAGCAGCACCGATGGCTCAGATGTCTTTATTTGATATGGGTGCGCCGGAGCCTCTTGCCGCCCGCCTCAGACCTGACAGTCTGGATGAGTACGTGGGGCAGGAGCATCTGGTGGGACCCGGCAAGGTACTCAGACGGCTGATAGAGAGTGATCAGATATCGTCCATGATATTCTGGGGACCTCCCGGAGTGGGCAAGACCACCCTTGCTCAGATCATAGCCCAGCGCACCAAAGCAAAATTCATCACGTTTTCAGCTGTCACCAGCGGCATAAAGGAGATACGTGAGGTCATGCAGGAGGCGGATCAGATGCGTAGCTATGGTCAGAAGACCATAGTATTCGTAGACGAGATCCACCGCTTTAACAAGGCACAGCAGGATGCCTTTCTTCCTTTTGTGGAGAAAGGGACGATCATTCTGATAGGTGCTACTACCGAGAATCCGTCCTTTGAGGTCAACAGTGCACTGCTTTCAAGATGCAAGGTGTTTGTGCTTAAAGGTCTTACAAAGGATGATATAGCACGACTCTTAAAGCAGGCTCTGACGAGTCCCAGAGGGCTGGGTGATCAGCAGATAAAGATCGAAGATGAGCTGGTCGGGATGATAGCCACATTTGCGAACGGTGATGCGAGAATGGCACTCTCCACACTGGAGATGGCTGTGCTCAACGGCGAGATGGCCTCCGACGGCAGCATTACCGTGACGAAGGAGACCATAGAGCAGATCACGGGAAAGAAAGCCCTGCTCTATGACAAGAACGGAGAAGAGCACTATAATCTGATATCCGCGCTGCACAAGTCCATGCGCAATTCCGATCCGGATGCAGCGGTATACTGGCTTGCGAGAATGCTCGAAGCCGGAGAAGACCCCATATACATCGCGAGGCGTGTCACACGCTTTGCCGCAGAGGATGTGGGGCTGGCGGATCCTTATGCACTGACACTTGCGATATCCGCCTATCAGGCATGCCATTTCATAGGGGTGCCGGAATGCAACGTACATCTGACGGAGGCTGTTATATATATGGCACTTGCTCCAAAGTCCAATGCCATGGAGACGGCGTATCTTTCGGCAAGAAATGATGCCGTAAACGATCTGGCGGAGCCTGTACCCATGGTCATAAGGAATGCGCCTACCAGCCTCATGGATGAGCTGGGCTACGGACACGGATACAAATACGCACATGATTACGAAGACAAGTTGACAGATATACAGTGCCTGCCGGACAACCTTCTGGGGACAGAGTATTATCACCCCGGAGACCAGGGTGAAGAGGTTCGGTTCAGAGAGCGGCTCGACTATATAAAGAAATGGAAAGAGGAGCAATAATATTTGCCTATATGTCCATGATTAAAGTATAATAGAAGTGCTGACGCTGACTGTGGCATCAGACAAAAATACAATAATTTGATCATGGAGGGGACGGTATTATGAAGCGTATCGGATTACTTACCAGTGGTGGCGACTGTCAGGCGCTGAACGCTGCAATGAGAGGTGTGGTCAAGTCTTTAGTCAATTCCGGAGAGCAGGTGGAGCTGTTTGGATTTCTTGACGGATACAAGGGTCTGATATACGGCGAATACAGGATGCTCGACATCTCTGATTTTTCAGGCATACTTACACGCGGAGGCACGATCCTCGGCACATCCAGGGTTCCCTTTAAGACGATAAGAGAGCCGGACGAGAACGGCAAGGATAAGGTAGAGGCTATGAAGCATTCATATTACAAGCTTCGTCTGGACTGCCTTGTGATCCTCGGTGGAAACGGCACGCACAAGACGGCAAACCTTCTGAGTGAGGAGGGATTAAATGTCGTTACTCTTCCCAAGACCATAGATAACGACCTCTGGGGTACAGATATGACCTTCGGTTTCCAGAGCGCTGTGGATATCGCTACCCAGACGATAGACTATATCCATACTACCGCGGATTCACACGGCAGGATCTTTATAGTGGAGATCATGGGACACAAGGTCGGATTCCTGCCGCTCAATGCAGGTATGGCTGGTGGAGCGGATATCATCCTGATCCCCGAGATCCCTTACGATATAGACAAGATCGTGGATGCCATCGAGCTCAGAAAGCAGAGAGGCGCGAAGTTTACCATCATAGTCGTGGCTGAGGGAGCCATAAGTAAAAAGGACGCAAAGCTCTCAAAGAAGGAATATAAGGAGAAGCTTGCAAACACCAAGTATCCGTCGGTTTCATACGAGATAGCGGAGAAGATAGAGAAGAAGACCGGCAAGGAGGTACGTGTCACTGTACCCGGTCACATCCAGAGAGGCGGAGCACCCGACTCTTACGACAGAGTATTTGCTTCAAGGCTCGGTGCGGAGGCCGGCAAGCTGATACTCAAGGGTGAGTACGGCTTCATGGTGGGCTACAAGAACAGAGAGATAGTCAAGGTTCCTCTTGCGGATGTGGCAGGTAAGCTCAAGATGCTGGATCCCGATGCTGCCATCATCAAAGAGGCAAAGATGCTCGGCATTTCCTTCGGAGACTGATGCGCCGTAAATGAGTTATCAGTCCCTTTACAGAAAATACAGACCTCAGAGATTCTCTGAGGTAGTGGGACAGGATGCCGTGATCACGGCACTTGGCAATCAGGTAAAGAGTGACCGTATAGGACATGCATATCTTTTTACCGGGACAAGAGGTACCGGCAAGACAACCGTAGCAAAGATCTTCGCAAGGGCTGTAAACTGCGAGACACCTGCAGATGACGGCAGCCCCTGCGGAGTGTGTGAGATCTGCAAAGGCATGGCTGACGGATCTCTGATGAATGTCATTGAGATAGACGCAGCCTCCAACAACGGAGTGGATAACGTCCGTACTATCATAGACGAGGTCTCGTACAGACCACAGAAAGGCAGCAAAAAGGTCTACATCATAGATGAGGTGCACATGCTTTCCGCAGGCGCATTCAATGCTCTTTTAAAGACACTTGAAGAGCCTCCGGAATATGTGCTTTTTATCCTTGCGACTACTGAGGTCGCCGCACTCCCTGTTACGATCCTTTCCAGATGCCAGAGATATGATTTTCACCGGATGCCTATAGAGACTATCGTGGGCAGGATGAGAGAGGTGCTATCTTCCGAAGACAGCGATGTGGAGGACAAGGCGCTCTCGTTTATAGCGAGGCAGGCAGACGGATCGATGAGAGATGCTCTTTCATTACTGGATCAGTGTATGGCATTTACCTTCGGCGGGACACTTACCTATGATCGCACGCTTGAGATACTCGGAGCCGTTGACAATTCAGTCTTCTCCGGAATGATGGATGCGATACTTGGAGCGAAGCTGACGGAAGCAGTGAAGCTTCTGGACGATATAGTCATGCGGGGTCGTGAGATAAAGACCTTCGTAAATGAATTTATCGGATATATGAGAAATCTCCTGCTGATATCCGCAAACGGCTCCACAGAGGCAGATATAGCCGATGTACTCGGAGTGTCTTCGGATAACTATAAACAGATGGCCGGAATAGCGAAAAAGACAGATACGGAGACGCTGATGAGATTTATACGTATCTTCTCAGACCTTTCCGCGGAGCTCAGATATTCTTCGCAAAAGAAGATACTGACCGAGATAGCGATGATCAGGCTGATGCATCCCGAGATGCAGGAGGATATGTCTTCATTCAAGCAGAGACTGGCAGTACTTGAAAGAAAGATAGATAAGATAGAACGTGACGGCATAAAGACTGCGCCTGCGGCAAAGCCGGTTGCTGCGGTGAGAAAGGCCCCTCTGCCCGAAGCATTGCCGGGTGATGTGCAGATGGTGTGCGATAACTGGGGCAGGATAGTATCGGATGCCACGGAGATAGTAAGGGGCACGCTGGCAGCCGCCAGACCGTCCACAGACGGCAGCAGGCTTGTCATAGTGTGCGAGAATGAGATATCTGCGGAGACGCTTCAGAATAACGCGGATGAGCTGCGCGAGATACTCGAGAGAGAGATAAAGAAAAACGTCGGGTTTGAGATATACGGCCCCGGCAAGGGCGAGGACTCCGAGGAAAAATACCCGAATCTCGAAGACAGCATAAATTTTGATATTGAGATAAGCGATGAAACTGTTTAATGATAGGATATAGACGCGGAAAGGAGTAACAAAGTGGGAAGACGCGGAGGTTTCCCCGGCGGCGGCATGCCGGGTAATATGAACAATCTGATGAAGCAGGCTCAGCGTATGCAGAGACAGATGGCTGAGAAGCAGGAGGAGCTGGAGTCAAAGGAATATACCGCAGCAGCGGGAGGCGGAGCTGTAGAGGTGACGGTCTCGGGAAAAAAGGAGCTCACCAAGGTGACCATTTCACCCGACGCTTGCGATCCCGAGGATGTGGAGATGCTGCAGGATATGATCATGGCAGCGGTAAACGAAGCTATGAAGCAGGCTGATGATGCGTCGGCAGCGGCAATGGGAAGTCTGACAGGCGGTTTGGGCGGTCTGATCTGACGGCATGGCATGAAGCTATATTCAGGTAAGATGAACCGGCTTGTCGATGAGCTGGCATCCCTTCCGGGGATAGGCGAGAAGTCGGCAGGCAGACTGGCAGATCATCTCATCAGACTGCCAAGGGAAAGAGTACAGCGTCTGACGGATGCGATCACCGACGCAAGGGAAAATGTGCATTTCTGCAGCAAATGCTACACACTTACCGATACGGAGATATGCCCCGTCTGCAGCAATGATACCAGAGACCACGGCACTATCATGATCGTAGAGGATACGAGAGATATGCAGGCATATGAGAAGACAGGAAAGTATTCCGGAGTCTATCATGTGCTGCAGGGGGCGATATCCCCCATGCTCGGTATAGGACCGAATGACATCAGGCTCAAGGAGCTGATGACCAGACTTCAGAACGAAGAGGTATCAGAGGTGATCATCGCCACTAATTCTTCACTTGAAGGAGAGACCACGGCTATGTACATAAGCAAGCTGATCAAGCCTACGGGCATCAAGGTGACGCGCATAGCCAGCGGGGTTCCCGTAGGCGGAGATCTGGAAAACATTGATGAGATCACTCTTTTGCGTGCCCTTGACGGCAGAGTTGAGTTATAAAAAATTTCTTTCAGGAGGTGTTAAATGGGGTACAAGGTATTTGAACTCACAAACAAAAACGGTATGAGGGTCAAGGTGACCGACTTTGGCGCAAACGTCATGGAGATCCATGTCCCGGACAGGGACGGCAAGCTTCAGGATGTGGTAATGGGATTTGATACACCCGAGGAATACAAGGACAACGGGAGCTTTTTCGGAGCCTGCGTAGGTCGTATGGCAAACCGTATCAATGACGCAAGGTTCACGCTCGACGGCAAGGAATACAAGCTGGCGGCAAATGACGGCAAGAACAATCTTCATACGGATGCCAATACCGGCTTCCACAAGATGCAGTGGGCGGCAAAGCAGGATGGTAACAGCGTGGAGCTTAAGTTCGTGAGCCCCGACGGTGACGGAGGCTTCCCCGGCAAGCTCGATATGACCGTCACATACACTCTCACGGATGAAAACGGACTGGTCATACACTACGAGGGAGTATCGGATAAGAAGACCATTATAAACTGTACCAATCACTCATACTTCAATCTCAGCGGTGATCTTACATCTTCGATACATGATCACGAACTCAGACTTTACGCTCATCAGTACACTCCGGTAGTGGAAGGAGCCATACCTACGGGCGAGATCACCAAGGTCGCAGGCACGGTGTTTGATTTTACGGAGTACAGACAGGTGGGTAAGAGTATAGATGATGATCTGGAGCAGCTGAATCTCGTCCAAGGCTACGATCACAACTTTGTACTGGACAGCCTCACCGGTACATATGCTAAAGCTGCCGAGGTAAAGTGTGACAGATCGGGAATAAAGATGGATGTATACACCGATCTTCCCTGCATACAGTTTTACGCGGGTAACCTCATTTATCCCCAGACAGGAAAGGGCGGCGTAAAATACGATAAGCGTCAGGCTTTCTGTCTTGAGACGCAGTATACTCCCGATGCTATAAATCAGCCCGGCTTTGAAAAGCCGATATTTGATGCGGGACAGAAGTACGACACTAAGACAGAATACAGATTCTCCACATATTGATACAGGAAGGCTGATCATATGCTGGAAGAGCTAAAAGCGGATTATTTTGCGGACAAGGATCACAGCGCGGTTCAGGCCGTGCTGTGTAAGAATCACGGTCCTTTCACCTGGGGTAAGGACGCGGAGGACGCAGTCCACTGCGCAGTAGTACTTGAGGTAGTGGCAAGGATGGCTAAACAGACCGAGTCAATAAATCCCAGAGTGGAGTCTACACCGCAGCATCTGATGGACAAGCATTATTACCGTAAGCATGGCGAGAATGCTTATTACGGGCAGCAGACCACGTAGTAAAAGCTCAAACTCCCTAAAGCAGAGCAATAAAAGTACCGGTACTACTAAATAATTATAGTAAGCGAAATAAATAATTTCGCTTACTATAGTCGATCCGCAGGGATGCGCACGGATATTGTACGGAATTATGCCGCTATGGCAGACAACATCCGGCGCGGTAAACGCGTTTACTATAAATATACAAAGAGGAGGATTACATGAATAAGAAGGAACTACAACTGACCGCAGTCAAAGTCCGCAAGGGGATAGTGACTGCGGTGCATGCGGCCAAGGCCGGACATCCGGGAGGATCGCTATCCGCAGCGGATCTCTTTACGTATCTTTATTTTAAGGAGATGAATATAGATCCCGGGTATCCGAGGAAGGATGACAGAGACAGATTCGTGCTCTCAAAGGGACATACCGCTCCGGGGCTTTATTCCGCTATGGCTCACAGAGGGTTTTTTCCCGTAGATGAACTGACAACGCTCAGAAAGCTCGGTTCAAGACTTCAGGGACATCCTAGTATGCATGACATGCCCGGTATCGATATGTCTTCGGGCTCACTCGGACAGGGACTTTCTGTAGCGGACGGCATGGCGCTTGCGGCAAAGCTTGACGGCAAGGACTACAGAGTATATTGCCTTTGCGGAGACGGAGAGCTGCAGGAGGGACAGATCTGGGAGGCAGCTATGTTTGCCGGAGCGAAGGGTCTGGACAATCTCTGTGTGATAGTGGACAACAACAATCTGCAGATAGACGGTACTATAGAGGAGGTTTGCTCTCCTTACCCTATCGATAAGAAGTTCGAGGCATTCAATTTCCATGTGATCAATATAGACGGCAATGATTTCGATCAGATCGAAAAGGCATTTGACGAAGCAAGGAAGACAAAGGGTAAGCCTACCTGCATCGTAGCGAAAACGGTCAAGGGCAAGGGCGTATCCTTCATGGAAAACAACGTGAGCTGGCATGGCACCGCACCCAATGATGAGCAGTACGCTACGGCTATGGCAGACCTCGATCAGATAGAGGAGGGCTTGAAATGAGTGATGAAGTAAAGAAGGTAGCGACGAGACAAAGCTACGGCGAGGCTCTTGCGGAGCTCGGAGATCAGTATCCGGAGCTGGTAGTGCTTGATGCGGATCTTGCAAATGCCACCAAGACCGGAATATTCCGGAAGAAATACCCCGACAGGCATATCGACTGCGGCATAGCTGAGGCCGATATGACGGGTATAGCAGCGGGACTTGCCGCATGTGGCAAGATACCCTTTATCAGTTCCTTTGCGATGTTCGCATCGGGCAGAAACTATGAGCAGGTACGCAACTCTGTAGGGTATCCTCATTTGAACGTAAAGATCGGAGCGACGCATGCGGGTATCACGGTAGGTGAGGACGGGGCGTCACATCAGTGCTGTGAGGATCTGGCTCTGATGAGGACCATACCCGGCATGACTGTGGTATGTCCCTCTGATGGCATTGAGACAAAAGCAGCCGTAAAGGCCGCGCTCGATATGCAGGGGCCCTTTTATATGCGTACCAGCAGAGCAGCGACACCTGTCATAAATGACAGACCCGATTACAAGTTTGAGCTCGGAAAGGGAGTCCTGCTTAAGGAGGGTACCGATATCACGATCATCGCTACCGGAGTGGAGGTAAACTACGCGCTGGAGGCAGCGAATATGCTTGACGCGGACGGAGTATCTGCAAGAGTGATCAACATACACACCATAAAGCCTCTTGATGAGGATATAGTGCTGAAGGCTGCAAAGGAGACAAAGAAGATATTCACCGTGGAGGAGGCATCCGTGATCGGCGGTCTAGGCTCTGCGGTGGCGGATGTTACCGCGGCGAAGTGCCCGACGATAGTAAACAAACTCGGTATGCAGGATGTGTTCGGAGAGTCCGGCACATGGGCAGGACTGCTTGAAAAGTACGAGCTCGACGGAAAGGGTATCTATTCTCAGATAAAGAAACTGCTGTAAGCGGATTTTGCGTAGGTTGATTTTTATGATATACTCTCGGCATGCCGAGATTTAAACTGATAAAAAACGGTGGATCATCCGGTGAACGTTCGCCGGAACGAGAGATATTCCGACATCGCCTCATGAAAGTTATCAGGATCGCAGCCTTGGCTGCGGTCCTGATTTTTGTAATATGGATCCTGCATCGCATGTATCAGAATACCACGTTTACGGACTATGACATTATCTCAAAGGAGATGAGGAACGACTCAGATACATCCGAATACATAGCCTACAACGGTCATATCCTAAAGCTTTCCAGAGACGGAGCCGAGGCCTTTGAGGGAAACGGCAGAGCCATTTGGAACATTACTTATGAGATGCAGGAGCCGCATGCGTCCACCTGCGGAGATTTTGTGGCGCTTGCCGATGAGCAGGGGACTGAGATATTTGTGGCTTCTTCCGCGGAGGATATGGCAAGGATATCCACCAAGCTCCCGATACTGGGCTTCTGTGTGTCAAAGCAGGGTGTAGTAGCGGCGGTGCTCGAGGATGCCGGTAATTCGTGGATCAGACTCTATGACAAGCAGGGCGAGGAGCTGGCCTCCATAAAGTGCTCCATGGCAGAGAGCGGTTATCCTATGGATATTTCCCTGTCACCATCGGGATATCTTCTTGCCGTGTCCTATGTGCGTGTCGAGGGAGAGGACATGAGGAGCTCGGTTGCGTTCTATAATTTCGGCGAAGTAGGTGCGAATGAGAGCGACCACTACATGAGCGGATATGATTTTAAGGAGATAATGATACCGAGAGTGAAGTTTCTCAACGACTCCACGGCATTTGCGATGGGGACCAATAAAATGGTCATCTTCTCAGGCAGCCAGAAGCCTGAAAAGTCATATGAATACAATTTTGATACAAGGGTCAAGGGGCTGTTTTATTCGGAGGACAGGATAGTGCTTATAAGAGAGAGCGCTCTGGACGGAGGCTACAGCGCATCCGTATACAATCTGTCGGGGGAGGAGCTCATCACCATACCGTTTGATCTCGACTACATAGATGCGCAGGTTACAAAGGACCGGTTGGTCATATACAGTGATACGCACATGATAGTATATGACATGAAGGGAATAGTGAAGTATGACGGTCCGTTTGATGAGTCTACACTTCTCGTATCGCCTACAAATGATACCAGAAAGTATATACTTGTAAACCGTGAGACGGTGAAGCAGATAAGGCTGGTGAGATAATATTATGACGCTGACACCGAATGTGCTATTTCTTATCATAATTGCCGTGATCGCGTGCTGCTATTTTTCGGGCAGGAGAGCGGGGCTCATCAAGACACTCATACCGATAGCTACGACATTTGCTTCCGTATGGGTCTTTATGACGGTATTTCCTATATTTAAGCAGGATGCTCTCGGTGATGCGCTGGGATTTGATATTACGGAGACAGTCGTAGATATACTGGCCTTTGCAGTAGTATTTCTTATCATTAAGTGGGTGATAAAGGCCGTATTCAGAGCCTTAAAGATCATAGGCGACGCTCCCGTGGTGAGCGCGGCAAACAGATTTCTGGGCGGAGTCGCGGGTCTGATCGGCGGAGTGGTGCTGGTCTGGATCGTCTTTTTCTTTGCGCTTCTTCTGTACAGTGAGCAGGAGCTGCCTGAGTTTTACGCCGCAATAAACGGGAATGAATTCGTCAAGCTCCTCTATAACCACAATCTGATAATGACCTTTGTAAACTATTTCGTATTTGTTTCATGACAATAGTGAGACAGGGCATAACAATATCTGCCTGTTATAACACAGCAGACAGAGCGGATCCGGATTTTCTGGATTATTAGATATAAAGAAAAAAATGTGGTATAATCGTTTCACTTGATCAGCTGCATACGGAAGTCTTGAGCGGATCGCTCTTTTTTCCAAAGATACAGGATTTTGAACAGATTTTAGTTTTATCAGATTTTAGTTTTATCAGGTTTTATTCTATTAGCTATTATTCTACATTACTCTATTTTTTGTTCTGTTTTTCTTCCCATGCATCTGTCAGGTGATAACTGTATATCTGCATGACAGGAGGTGTCTATGGCAAAGATCAACAAAAACATCAGAAAAGGTATCAAAAACAGCAGGACTCAGGACAGTGCTGCAAAGCTCATCTTCGGGAATAACAGGTTGTGCTCACAGTTTTTGAGGAACTATTCCGGTATCGAACTGCTGAAAAATGTCCGGGAGGAAGACATCGAGGATATGACTACAAGGTATATCCCCATGTTCACGGAGGAGCGTGACAGCGATGTAGTGAAGAGGGTAAGACTCAGTAACGGGGAGTGTGCGTACATGATAGCGCTGATTGAACACAAATCCACGGTAGATTATAATGTAACCATGCAGCTTCTCAGGTACATGGTCTATATCTGGGAGGACTATGAAAAGGAGCAGGAAAAGCTGCATAAGGGGATATCAAAGAAAAAGGAGTTCCGGTATCCGCCTATACTGCCCATAGTTTATTATGAATGGACAGACAGATGGACGGCAGCCGTAAGCTTTAAGGACAGGATATTCTTAAACGATGTGTTTGAGGAGTTTATACCGGACTACAGGTATAAGCTCATAAAGCTTGACAGCTATACGGACAGTGAGCTTATAGAGCAGAATGACGAGATATCCTTTGTGATGCTTTTAGACAGGCTGAAGGACAGCAGAGAGTTCAAGAAGCTGAAGGATGAGCTGCCGGAGGGATATCTTGACGGGATATCTAAGATGTCATCGCCGGATGTACTGGAAGTGATATTAAGGGTAGTGGCGGCTATGCTTCGCAGGCGAAACATCAGCGAGGACAGGATAGCGGATCTTACTGACGAGATAAGGAGAAAGCCAATGGGACAGTTATTTGAGCACTGGGACAGCGGACCGGATGAGGAGCTGAGAGAGCAGGGAAGAGCCGAAGAGCGCAAGAATACGGAGGCTGAAAGACAGCGCGCGGACGCGGAACAGCAACGTGCAGACGCGGAACAGCAACGTGCGGATGCGGAACAGCAACGTGCCGACGCAGCTGAGGCAGAAAATGTGAAGTTGCGGGAAGAGATAGCAAGGCTCAAGGCAACACGGAACTAAAGGAGAAAGCCAAAGCCCTCCGGATTTCGAGAGTGGGAGTATATGGTGTAGATATATGAAAAAGGAAGAAAAGACCAATGTGATGCGCGTGCTTGACAGGAAAAAGATTTCCTACAAGAGTCACGCATATGAACCTGATGCCACCATGAGCGGAGAAGAAATCGCAGGTATACTCGGGGAGGATACCTCGAAAGTCTTCAAAACTCTTGTGACACAGGGTAAGAGCGGGGGCTATTATGTGTTTGTCGTCCCGGTCAGAGCAGAGCTTGATCTGAAGAAAGCCGCCAAAGTATCGGGAGAGAAGGCCGTCAATATGATAAAGCAAAAGGATCTGTTGCCCCTTACCGGCTATGTACATGGTGGGTGTTCTCCGATCGGAATGAAGAAACCGTTTCCTACATTTATACATATGACAGCAACTCAAAATGACAGTATATTTGTCAGTGCCGGCAAGGTTGGATATCAGATAGAGCTTGCGCCGGACGATCTTATATCCGTGTCCGGGAGTACAGTAGTGGATATTATATGAAGAGAATGAATTCATATGGACAGTCATAGGATAACACTCCTGAATGACTGCCTTCGTGAGAAATTCGGCTGCAAGGTGTATAAGATAGCCTTGAACGGGGGTTTTACGTGTCCTAACAGGGACGGAAGAATAGCCACCTGCGGTTGTATATTCTGTTCGGAAGGCGGAAGCGGAGAGTTTGCCGGAGATCCTTCCCTCAGTATCACGGATCAGATAGAACATGGGAAGAGGAGAGTATCGGACAAGGAAAAGGATGGTAAGTATATTGCCTATTTCCAAGCGTATACGGGAACCTATGCGCCTGTTGAAAAGCTGAGAAGGCTATACTACGAGGCAATAGTACATCCCGACATTGTGGCGCTGTCTGTCGGAACGAGACCTGACTGCCTGCCGGATGAGGTCATGCATCTCTTGTCTGAACTGAATCATATAAAGCCTGTCTGGATAGAGCTTGGCTTGCAGACCATCCATGAGAAAAGTGCAAAATATATTAGGAGGGGATATGATCTCAGCGTTTATGACATGGCGGTAAAAAAGCTTAGAGCACAGGATATTGAAGTCATAACACATATGATCATCGGACTCCCGGGAGAGGATATATCGGATATTATGGCTACTGTGGCATATATCTGCGATTCCGGGGCGACAGGGATCAAGCTGCAGCTCCTCCATGTACTGAAAGGAACGGATCTTGAAAAGGAATATGATGCGGGGAAAGTCAAAATCCTTACAGAAGACGAGTATATAGATATTCTTAGGAAATGCATTGAAATAATACCGGAAAATGTTATAATCCACAGACTGACAGGTGACGGAGACAAGAGGATTCTTATAGCTCCTCAATGGAGCGGAAACAAAAAGCGAGTATGGAATCGTATCAGGAATGAAGTTTTGCTTCTTTAGATAATGAAGTTAAGAAATCGGTCAGAAAGAGGGCCGGTTGACAAGAGGAAAGATGAAAACGAAGAAGACGCAGCGCACGAGCTCATGGACAATCATATTATTTATCTCACTCATTATTCTTGTTGTGATGGGTCTGGTGAGTAACGCCTTGGAGATAGGGGAAAGACTCGGCAATGTACATATTGTCCTTGAAATCCTGTTTTATGTCCTTATAGCAGTCGTGGTACTGGGTGGTATAGTCTATCCATTGGTGGGAGTGTTCTTTGCTCCTATTTTTTCACTTGAAAAGTTGCATAATGCAGACGGTACCGCTCGAAAAAAATGGTGCAGGAAGCTTGTCGACAACCTGCTTGAAAACGTAGAGCTGACTCCGGAGGAGCAGGAGGAGGTCAAGGGGTACTTAACGCTTCAGGATGAGACGGATGACAAGCTGATAGAGTTTTTTGACCGTAAGATCACCCCTGAGCTAAACCGGGAGATTTTTGATACTGCAAGAAAGATATTCATCATAACAGCGGTATCACAGAATTCTGTCTACGATATGCTGGGGATGGCTTCCGCTAATTTTTCACTTATTAAGAGAATAGTCGAGATATGTGGTTTCAGACCGAGTAATGCGCAGGTGTTTCGGATTTATATCAGAGTTCTTTCCATGACACTTCTGGCGGGTAGTTTAGAAGACATGAATATTGAGGAGCTCATCCCTATGGTGACGGAAGGAGCATTAGGTAAGGCTTTCAATATAGTTGCTGCCTCCGCTGCACAGGGTGCGTTGAATGCGCTCACGACACTTCGTATGGCCTCCATAACAAAAAACTATCTGTTGAATGCTGATGTTTCACTGACACGGAAAGAGCTTCGGAAAAAATCATATGCTGAAGCCATGACTACCCTAAAAAATATAGTAAAGCAAGGCATGGATGAAAAAATCAAGGAGCCGGTCAGACATTTTTTCGACCGGAAAAGCAGATTGAGTGATCTGTCATAGGGTTTCATATCCGTCTTTACATATTGATTCGGCAATCCCAAAAAATAGCTTGACTTAAAGGAATGGGAATGATAAGATATCATTCGCACTCGCTCGGAAAGAGTGCTGTTTTGCGGTCTAAAGCAAGACACA